>JBILTL010000134.1:0-5543 GCA_044371535.1 Flavobacteriales bacterium
ATCTCGGAGGGTAGATCGCATAGATAAATGATGAAACATGTGGCAACACATGAACAGAACCCGGCTTACGCTCACGGTCTTTTACTTTTTTTCTTGAAGTTGAATGCGCTCCTCGGGCGTATTCGCGTTCACCAAAAATGTTGAATCTTTAACAGGAAGAATTTCAACCGAGCGGTTGAAAAGCATCTTACGCGGACAACTCTTTCCATTCACCCAAACTTTCATTAACGCTGAAAATGATTTCGGTTCGTAGATGGAACACAAAGGTTCTGGACCTCCGTCTAACGGCGATTCGTAGCAAGTTGCGAAGGCTTTCGTATTTCTATTCTTCAACAAAAATTCAAGTTGCTCTTTTTGAAGATTTGGAAGGTCGCAGGCCACGACTAAAAATGCTGTATGTGGAAAGCTTCGCATAGAAGAAGCGATTCCTCCGAGGGGACCTGCACCTTGAATTTGATCCGTGATGAATGGACGATTCAAAAACAAATAGTTTTTTTTCTGTTCTTCCCGAACGGAAAGAAAAACTTCCAACCCTATTTCTTCCAACAAGGATACCAAATGTTCCGCCTGTGTTTTTTCATGGTATTGAATAAGTCCCTTCTCTTCGCCCATACGACTGCTCCTTCCTCCCAATAAAACCAAGGCTTTCAGAGGCGCAACTTCAAAGAAAGTTGAAACGAATTCAAGCACCTCTTCCTTCAACATAAAAATTTTAGTTTCGGGTTGAAGGAAGGGTTGAACAAAAGCAGGGACTTCTGTCATTCCATTCGGAAGGACAACGGCTAACACATTGGTTAATTCTGCGCTTCGCTTTACTAAACTCTTTTCTTTTTCAAGATTAACAAAAATGATTTGGTTGGAAGCCGCATGGTGATTGCCGTTGACCAATGCCCCGTCGAATTCCTGAAGCACCGTTTGGTCTAGTCCTGTTTCTTCCTGAAGAACAAAATGATTTTCGTGTGTGGTTATTCCGAATGAAGAATCTGAATTCACTTCCGTGTGAGAAGCATCTACATAAGCCAATCGCTGATTCCCTTCCAACTGAAAAAAACTCACCCAATTTCTAATCTCTTCGCAGTTGGTGCCGTATAGCGCCAATTCGCGTGAGTGCCAATTTGATTTGGATTGAAGGTTCATGACTTGGAGATGTATGTCGATTTACCTCCTGACTTTTCCAACAACTTCACCGCTCCAATTTCCATGTCGAAGCTCATGGCCTTGCACATGTCGTATATCGTAAGTGCTGCAACTGAAGCTCCAGTAAGTGCTTCCATCTCTACTCCCGTTTTCCCAAATGTCTTCACCGAACAAACCACAACCGCTCCTGAAGCTGTTTTTTCAATTTGAATATCAATTCCTGTAATTGGAAGCGGATGGCACAATGGAATTAAAGTCGAGGTTTGCTTCACACCTTGAATTCCTGCGATACGTGCTGTTTGGAAAACAGGGCCTTTCGGCGATTGATATTCGTTGTTTTGAAACAACACATTTAAATTTTCCGGAAAAATAACTTCAGCTTGTGCCTTCGCAAAACGAAGTGTATCGGTCTTTTCGGAAACATCTACCATTGCAGCGTTCCCCTTTTCGTTCACGTGTGACAAATTTTCCATGGATTCAAATTTATGGAAGGAATGTAATTATTTATTCTTTTTCACACACAAGACAACCTTTTCGCCATTAAATGGGTTTTATATTCGTTGTGATTTAAAAATGCTCAAAAACAAATTCAATATCTCCCTAATCAAGTCAAGCAGGATTCTGCTCTGTCTTTGGGTTCTGAGCATTTCTTTATCTGTTTCTGCTTCGCATTTAATAGGTGGTGAAATTTATTACACCCACACTTCAGGAAATAATTACACGGTAACATTGAAGATTTTCCGCGATTGCGGACCCGCGAATGTAAATGGCACTGATTTCGACGACGCCGTTTCGATCGGAATTTTTACGAGTAACAATGTTCTATTCGATGAGCTATCGATAAACCTCATAAGTACGAACGTATCCAACATTCCGGTTACACTGAACAATCCATGCTTCGTGCTTCCTCCAGATATTTGTGTGGAGCAAGCCATTTACACGGGCAGTGTTAATTTGCCACCAACCCCAGGTGGATATAACATTGTTCATCAGCGTTGCTGCTTTCAACCGAGCATTGACAATTTGACTTCACCACAATCACAAGGAGTTTCATATGTTGCTCATGTGCCTGGAACAAACGAACTCGCTGTCGGTTACAACTCAAGTCCACGATTCACAAACTTTCCTCCCCCTGCTTTGTGCAAAGATGCATCGTTTACATTTGACCATTCGGCGGTTGACCCTGATGGCGACGTTATAATTTATTCTTTCTGTGCGCCGTATCTGTTTTCCGATCAGTTCAACCCAATGCCGACTCCACCAGAGAATCCACCTTATCCTAATTTAACTTACGGACCAGGTTTCTCGCCAACATACCCGATTACAAGTAATCCGGCTATGGGCATTAACCCAACTACTGGACTCATTAGCGGAACTGCCACTCAAGTAGGACAATATACGATTACAGTTTGCGCAGAGGAATACAGAAACGGCGTATACATCTCCACAACAAGAAGAACCTTTCAATTCAACGTTACACTTTGTGACCAATCAATCATTGCAAGTGTACCTGAACAAACTTCCTTCTGCAATGGCCTTGAAATAAGCTTAAACAACCAAAGTGTCAATTCTACTTTTTGGTCTTGGGATTTCGGCGTTCCGTTCGATGATACCGATGTGAGCACCGATCAAAATCCAACCTTCACCTATCCAAGTCCGGGAACATATACTATTACCCTTGTTGCTAATCCAGGTTGGTCTTGCTCTGATACTACAACAGTAGATTACACCGTATTTCCAGACATTGACCCCGTTGTTACTGTTGAGGAATACGCATGCGTGAATAATCTCGACACCTATGATTTCATGGGATCTGCAACATTCGTGGCCAACAACGGGACACTCCTCTGGAATTTCGGAGCGAATTCAATTCCTTCTAGTTCTAACGTGGTTCATCCGCAAGGAATTATTTTCGATTCGAATGAAGCTGTTCATTCCATAACATTAACGGCTACGGCCGATAACGGCTGCTCACAAGACACCACGATTACGATTGTAAATCCGCCCGATCCCGTGGCCGTCATTCCGAATCAATCGACGTTTTGCGATGGACTGACCTACACCTTCGACAATACGTCTTTGAATGCAACAGATTATTGGTGGGAATTCAACACGGTCTTCAACGGCGATTATTCAGATGACTTCGAACCACAATTTTCTTTTCCTGATACGGGAAGTTATACCATTCAACTCGTCGCCTACTCCGAGTTTAACTGTCCCGACACCACAACGAACACCATAGAAATTCAAGGAAATCTCATCCCTTCATTTCCTGCCCAAAACACACAATGTCTTTCAACCAATAGTTTCGATTTTCAAGCCGTTGGTGCGAACACCAACTTCGCAACATACGTGTGGGATTTCGGGAGCCCTGAAATTCCAAATTCAACATTAGCCAATCCTCAAAACATCTCCTATGCGCAGGAAGGAACATACACAGTAACATTAACCATAACCGATAACGGATGCACGGAATCCTACATCGATGACCTTTGGGTTCCGATAGATCCAACATTAGACCCCTCCATTTTTCCAGCGGCCGGTTGTCCTCCTGTATTTGGGACCTTCAATGCCGTTGCGCAAGGGAACACACAGCTTTTTTACGAATGGGATTTCGGAGATGGAACAGGAAGTTTTCAACCCGAAAATTTACACATCTACAACACGCCGGGAACGTACGACGTATCGCTCATGGTATACACAGTGACTGGGTGCATTGATACGCTTTATCAAACATTGAATGATGCTATAGTTGTTTATCCATTGCCCAACGCTGCATTCTCCATTGTTCCGCAAACCGTAGACATCTTAAGTCCGACTACTACCGTAACAGATTTGTCTACCGGAGGAATAGACTGCATCTACTCCATGTCAGACGGTGGTTCGAGCAGCGATTGCAACTTCCCGTACGACTGGAACGAAGCCGGAATTCAAACCATTACGCAAACCGTCACCAACGAATATGGATGCATTGACCAAGTAACCGGAGAGGTAATCGTCAGTGGTTTTCTATTCTATGCCCCGAACAGTTTTTCTCCGAATGGAGACGGAATCAACGACGTCTGGATACCTGAATCCACAGGTACAACAAGTTACAATTTGAAAATTTACGACCGCTGGGGACAAATCATTTTCCAGACCAACAATCCGAATGAAGCCTGGACCGGTAATGTGCTAGACGGTGAATATTTCGCGGCAAACGGGGTCTACAATTACCAAGTCACCATGAAGGATTTGATTGAATTGCCGCATGAATTTTCTGGGCACATTGTGCTTTTTAGATAAAGCAAGAAAGTCTGTGACGAATGTTCTTCGAACGAATGCCTTCGGCGAATGTTCTTCGAACGAATTTAAGGGCGAAAAATTTTTCGCCCCGACGACTACCTTACTTTAGAATACAAAATTGAACGACACGTTGAACGCCAGCCCACGCATGTTACGCGTGTTCTTGAAAGGAATCATGTAATTCATCTTCGTATCGATTAATACATATTTATTCTTGAACAGTTCCAATCCTACAGCTGGAGCTAGATATCCGAAAGTCTCTTTGCGCTTGTCGTTCGAAGACAGCATACCTCCAATCGTGTATCCACTATAAAGATTGAAGAATTTCTTAGAACCTCTTCCCAAATGTCTTGAGTAAAAATCCTGCCCGAAGCCGAAGATGAACATCTCTGAATAGTGCATCGTATCTGGATCTAATTTATTGGTGGTCTTGTATGCTCCTAACGTCGCGAAGGACTTTCCTTTGGTGAACACATATTTCAAGAACACTCCTTGATAATAAGGACTGCTCAATGTATCATGGGGTTCTTCAATCTGAAAATATGAATATTCAACCCCCGGCATATTTATCCATTGTACCGAACTTGTCTGAGGCGTGTAGGTCTCGTCTTCAATCTCTAAATCAACAACGTAATAATATTCAGTATTCGTCAAATTGTTTAAATCGGTTTGCGCAGTGCGAATGCTCGTCTCCCAATTCTTCAATTCTCTCCACATGTTTTTGTACTGATCGGTCTGAGCGTCCAACTTTTCCATCAATGAATTTTGAAGTTCGATTTGATCTTGGTAGTACTTAATATTTCCTTTCAACTCTTCCACACGAGCGGTGTTGTCTGTTGTGTTCAAGTTATTCTCTGTGAACAATCCCATGTCTTTCACCACCTCTTTATAGGCTGCATAGAGTTTGGGCTCAATGCTGAAATTCACGGTATAGCGCAATGGAGATTCATTCTGACGAGCCACCATAATGTTGTTGGAAGTAATGAACGTATTCATCTTCTGAACTGAAACCCAATAATCTGTGGTTTGAATTCTTTGCTCTACCGTAGTTACTCTGTAACGAACCTGCGCATTCAACACAACAACCTGAACAACGGCTAACAGAAGGAAAATTAACTTTT
>JBILTL010000097.1:0-7867 GCA_044371535.1 Flavobacteriales bacterium
TCATTTTCTGCGCGAAAGATTTAAGTAGCAGTGAAATTATTTCGGAAATGGGCACGCTTTCTTCCCTTCAACTTGAATTTAAAATTGCACCACCCGAAAGTTTATTCATCATCGGAAGTCAGCATATACAAAGCGCTACAGAAGGTTTCTTTGTAACTGTAAACTCTATTTCCAACACGCTCAACAAGCGTCAGAAAAGAGCCTTCGATTTTGTTAGTTCACTCGTTCTGCTTGTTATTTTTCCATCGGTTCTTTTCACTTCAAAACCACTTGCAACTTTCGTAAATGCATTGCATGTTTTAGTTGGAAGAAAATCTTGGGTGGGCTACGGAAAAGTGAGCGCTGAATTCGCAAGTCAACTTCCGAAAATTAAAGCTGGAATTTTAACTCCAAACAAAAACGCAATGGTACTAAACGAAGATGGCGTCCAACAAATGAACGCCATCTACGCAAAAGATTATTCTTGGTGGAAGGATTTGAAATCCTTCACTTCTCAGTTTAAACAACTCGGGAATTAAAGTCTGATCTCCCATTTACGAATCGTTTCTCCGCTCTTCTTCAACTCAATTGAAACGTCCTCAGTAAACTTTTTTTCATCTTTCTCGGCTGTTACCTTGTAGGTTTTTCCACCTTGAACATTCACACGACAATACCCAGCTTTATCTGTCGAACCAATCTGAATTTCACCCGTATCAAGATCTTCAACGCTAATCTTAACGCCCTTGTATGCCTTTCCATTGACATCAACAACAATCGCAATTAACTGCGCATATACGCTCTGCTCATAGCCTTCGCTCATCAAGGCATAGCGAGAAACATCAATTTTATAAATATCTCTATCGCCGTATGAATCTTTATACTCCGCAGCGATGTACATGTTTTTGTTATCCGCGGTTAACGAAAATGTCGACTCTTCATTTACGGTATTAATCGGGTATCCCAAATTGATTGGCTTTGACCAAACCCCGTTCACCAATTCAGTTTTGAAAATATCGTAACTACCCATTCCCAAATGTCCTTCTGACGCAAAGAAAAGAGTCTTTCCATTTGGATGAATAAATACAAACTTCTCATCGTAAGGGGTGTTGATTACAGGTCCCATGCTCGTTGGCTTTCCCCAACCTGAACCTGACTTCTCTGAGAAATAAATATCGCCTCTACCCAAACCTCCCATTCGTTCACTGATGAAATACAAACGCTTTCCATCGGCGGTTTGCGAAACACTTCCCTCGAAGTAAGAGGTGTTGATAGACTTCGGTAAACGTTCGGCCTCGCGCCATTTAGTTTCTCCTCTTTTCGAAAAGAAAATATCTCCGGCATTGTCGCCGTCATTCTTGTAGACATAGATCATCGATCCATCAGGAACAATACTCAACACTGCATCATGGAAATTGGTGTTCACGCCTCCAGGAAGCTTTTCACAATCGCTCCATTCACCCGTAACAGAATCCTTCGTGCTGTAATAGATGTCTTCATAAAACTTATAATCGCCTCGCTCATCGATATTCTTACCCATGCGCTCAGGGGGCGATGTTGTGTTGTCTCTTCGCGACGTGAATACCATAAACTTACCATCTGAAGTTATACTTGGAGCGTATTCTTCAAGTCGCGAATTAATGGCGCCTCCCAAATTAGAAATTGTAACATCTGCAGGACGTTCCATTTTACGTTTTGCGAATTCACACTCGCGAATGTATTTGGCAGCCTCTTCTGCCTCATAAGACTTTGGTTTCTCTAGCTTCAAATACGCATTGTATTTTTCAATTGCCTTGTCTAACTCCCCTGTTCTATGAAAACACTTCGCGTAAAAGAGAATTAATTCCTTTCTCTCCTCTCCCTTCTTGAGTTTGGTCGCCTTATCCAATGACTTAAACGCATCGGGATATTTCTTCAAATTATAATAGCACTCCGCTTCACCGAGTTGCGCCTTGTAGTTTCCAGGGTCATTGGCCAAGACCTCGCGATACAAGGTCAGCGACTTACGCATATTTCCGTTAATGTACTCATGCTCTGCAGTGAGCATCTTCGTAGCATTTGCAGCAACATCAACGTCGCCTGTTATCGTAGAATCTGATTGCGACCACCCTGTGAAAGAAGTGAACAGCACAAGCATTAACCCAAGAATTTTCTTCATATCAATTTGCATTTTACACTTTCGAAAATAGACAATCACTTTGTAAGATTTCATTCAAATGAAACGGGTTGTGAACACCTTTCTTACCTTCGTTGTGAAAAACATTTACCATGTCAACAACCGAATCTTCGAGCAATCACAAAAACCTAGAAAACAAAAGCATCTCTGAATTATTGTTCGGGATGAACCAAGAAGACCGCTCTGTTCCTGAGGCCGTGGCTGCTTCGCTTCCACAAATTGAAAAATTAATTACGGAAATCGTTTCTAAAATGAAAGACGGAGGAAGACTTTTTTACATGGGCGCAGGCACCAGCGGAAGGTTGGGCATTGTAGATGCTTCTGAATGTCCGCCTACGTTCGGAGTAGACTTCGGAAGAGTAATAGGTCTGATTGCAGGTGGCGACGGTGCCATTCGCAAAGCCGTTGAATTTGCAGAGGACAGTGAAGAACAAGGCTGGAAAGATTTGCAATCACACAACATAACCACGAACGATGTGGTGGTTGGAATTGCTGCATCGGGAAGAACACCTTACGTCATTGGTGCGTTGAAGAAATGCAACGAAGAAGGCATTTCAACGGGATGTGTGGTTTGCAACGCAGGATCTGCTGTTGCGGCTGTTTCAAAGTTTCCGATTGAAGTGGTTGTCGGTCCTGAATTCGTAACGGGCAGCACGCGCTTGAAAAGTGGCACGGCACAGAAGCTTGTGTTGAACATGATTACCACCTGTACCTTCATTCAGTTGGGACATGTGAAGGGAAATAAGATGGTTGACATGCAGCTTTCCAACTACAAATTAGTTGATCGCGGAACGCGCATGGTGATGGAAGAAACGGGATTGAATGCAGAAGAAGCGAAAGCACTCTTGTTGAAAGAAGGAAGCGTTAGATTCGCCGTTGATTCATTGAAAAAGTAACATGCACACGTTAGAACCTTATTACAATTGGAGAGGATTGTACTGCGCTGAAGAGGATGAGCTTTCTCCGTTTTTCAATCAGGAATATTCCGAATTTGAATTCAGCAACAAGATTTACGATTTTTATATTCATCCGCAATGGGACAATATTGGCAGTCAGACATTGTTTGTGAAATTGCTCTTCGCTCATTACGGTGAAGGTTATGCCATTATTGAATTGATTGGTGAATGGAACGATTTGTTGTACAACGACATTATGTTTTTGAAGCGCGAGTTCGCCGATCATTTGATTAATGAAGGAATAACAAAATTCATTTTCATTGGTGAAAATGTGTTGAACTTCCACACGAGCGACGATTGCTATTACGAAGAATGGTTTGAAGATGTGAACGACGAAGACGGATGGATTGCCTTGGTGAATTTCCGCGATCACGTGTTGGAAGATTTTTCGAAAGCGTATATCGATCAGTATTTTGTTTCGGGTGGAAATTTGAATGAAGTGAATTGGCGCACGCAACATCCGCATCAATTCTATGAAAAAATAAATGACAGTGTTGTCAAACGAATAGGCTAATGGAAAACTTCGACTATGTGAAAATGAATAAGGACTCTTGGAACAAAAGAGTGCCTGTTCACGTGCAATCTGAATTTTATTTTGTGGAAGAATTTCTGAATGGAAAATCTTCGTTGAATGAAATTGAATTGAATTTGCTTGGTGACATTCGAGGAAAATCTATTTTGCATTTGCAATGTCATTTCGGACAAGACTCGCTCTCGCTTGCCCGCATGGGTGCTAACGTTACAGGAGTAGATCTTTCAGACGCGGCTATTGATCAAGCGAAAGTGTTGAATGAAAAGCTTCAGCTCGACGCGGAGTTTATTTGTTGCGACGTCTATGAATTGAAAAATCATTTAGACAAAAAATTCGACATTGTGTTCACCAGTTACGGGACAATAGGTTGGTTACCCGATTTGGATCGTTGGGCTGAGATTGTTTCTCATTTCTTGAAGCCTGGAGGCAAATTTATTTTTGCTGAATTTCATCCGGTGATGTGGATGTTCGACAATGAATTTCAAACCGTCGGATACAATTATTTCAATTCAGGTCCGGACATTGAAACCAGCACCGGCACTTACGCCGACCCCACTTCAGACATTGAAATCACTTGCGCGTATTGGAATCATTCCACCAGCGAAGTCCTTACCTCGCTTCTTGCACAGGGCCTTCAGCTTACACAGTTTCAAGAGTTCAATTATTCTCCCTACAATTGCTTCAAGCATTCCGAAGAATTCGAACCTGGTAAGTTTCGTGTGAAGCACTTCGGAAATAAAGTTCCTTTGGTGTTTGCGGTGGAGGCGGTTGCACGGTCCTAGGACCATATTCCATAGGTCAGTACAAAATGTTGGCCATCTGAATTTGTATTAAACTTTAAAGAGTATCGTGATACCATTTTGCTAATCGTGATTTCCCAATTTTAGGCACATAACCAAGTTGTTTATTGCACAAGTCTTTTAAATGATTTGCAACGATTTCAAAGTTGTCTTTAAATTGATAACCTAAAATAATTTTTTCAATTTTCGGGATGGGAATTTTTGCTCCGTCTGAAATAGCTTTAAACTTTGAGTGATAAATTGGAAGTTCCAAATACTTTATTGTATGCTTCCCATTTGAAGATTTGGGAATGTCCGTTCGAATAATTGGTGATGTAACCTCGTTTTTAAATGAATAAGTAGTCGGTCCAACCGCTTTAATTTTCCTATGATCAAAGAGTAACCGTACTTCTTGTTCAAGTTTAAATAGCCGAGATTTATGAAAGCAAACTATTTGACCTAAGTCAACTGAAACTTGGGGCTTAAAATTTTCAAGTTGTGATTGAAGTTTGTTTAACCCTTTAAGATTTGTCTTTGATGAAGCACCATAAAGAACTTTGGAGAGAAAATAATCATTCCAATTCACAGGCTGACTTTCGTCAAAACTTAATTCAATGGCTACCCCCTCTCCATTATTTCCATAAAGCCGCCACATGTTAAATTCAATCTCTTTTGTGTCTTTGCTCGTCAATAAAGATTTTTCACACATTGATAACAAGTAAAAATTATCTTTTGCATCCTTTCGCCTGTCAGCATCTGTAGTGATCAAGTCCCCTGCAAAAGAATATTCTCTTGGATCATTTAGATTACGAAGGTTGTAAAGTCGAAGGTTACGATCTGTGATTATGGACTGAATAGCACTCAAGTTTGTAAAATGAATGAAGCGCAAACGACCTTTATAAAAATATTCACTGTGTTCCAAATTTTTATTGTCTGTTGGAATGAAAAAATGAGCTTGATTAACCTCATTAACATCACCTTTTCTTGCAGAATTAATCGTCACACTTGGAACTAGCTGATTAATTTCCTTAATGATTTGTTTCTCTTTTTCTGTTTGTTTCATTTATGATTTTATCTCTTTACTAACATGAGCTACAAACCAACCCATCACATGCCACTATTGGGTGATGAGCGAAAGTATGTTGCAATTAAATAAAGGTAATTAATAGGAAAGATGAGAAACCAATTGTTAAAAACAATTCTTTCCCTTTCTTGCTTAGGGTCGAAAGATATTTCGACCCGATTCATCTTCCCCTCTCTTACCTTTTCTTAACTTCTCTTAACTCTGAACCAACGTCGCAGACATTCGTTCAAAGAACATTCGCCCAAAGGGCATTCGTCTGAAGGACATTCTTCCCCGGAATAAACAGCATATAAACTGCATATAAAGGTTAGTGCGTTTTCCAAATCCCAGAAATATGTTTGACTCATGGAACAAAAACTTATTAAGTCGGAAATTGAATCGCGAATATTCATCATTCGTGGAAATCAAGTTATGTTTGACAGAGACTTGGCGAGGTTGTATAACGTTCAAACTAGAGTTCTAAATCAAAATGTAAAGCGTAATTCAAATAGATTTCCTGAACAATTTATGTTTCAGCTAACCTCTGAGGAATTCGATAATTGGAAGTCACAAATTGTGACATCCAATTCTGAAAAAATGGGATTAAGAAAACTACCATATGTCTTCACAGAGTACGGAGTGGCAATGTCATAACGAAATTTTTAATTTCATATCTGAAAATAAGTTTCCTCAATCGGGTATTTTCTTCCAAAATCAAATCTTCGATGCGTACATCTTTTCAAGCGAATTGATTACAAAAGCCAAGAGATCCATTATTCTCATCGATAACTACATAGATGAAACCACATTGCTGCAGCTTTCAAAAAGAAACAGAAGAGTTTCCTGTACCATTTACACTGAAAGGATCACAGAGCAATTGAAACTCGATTTGGAAAAACACAATGCCCAATACAAACCTATTGAAATTCGAATTCTTAAAAATTCTCACGATCGATTTATTACTCTCGATGATAAAGAACTCTATCATCTTGGCGCGTCATTGAAGGATTTAGGAAAACGATGGTTTGCATTTTCTAAAATGGATGGACTCGTGTCTCAAATACTCGCACATCTTCATGAATAGTTAGTCGTAGACATTCGTTCAAAGAACATTCGTCCGAAGGGCATTCGTCTGAAAGACATTCCTCCCCTCTCTTACCTTTTCTTAACTTCTCTAACTTTTTTTTTAGTGAAGCACTTCGGAAATAAAGTTCCTTTGGTTTTTGCCTTGGAGGTGGCGAAGAGGTAAGCGTTTCAGATTACATTAATCTAACATCTTCAACTTTTCTTGTTTGGGTACTTACGACAATTGAATACTCATTCACGCCATCTATAAAAGGACCTTTTTCTAGATTTTCAGCAAACACTATCCAGACAGGGTGATCAACGGTATGTAAATTCGCATCTAATACCCATTCTCTCATATATTGTGCACGTCCTGTAATAGATGCGTGTATATTGAAACCGTTATCAATGTACTCTTGCGCTATTTTTATTGCATCTTCTTTAATCATAAAGTGATTTTAATTGTATCAATCACCTGCAGGCTCATATCGATCATTGATTCCTTTATAATTATATTTCGAAATCATCTCCAACCGAATAGCCTCTGAAAAACCTTGAACGGCATTTGGGAACTTTGATGCCAACAACGCCGCCATTCGCTTGCATTCCTCCTCATCCTCTAAACCAAGATCTAAAACATTTTTCTCGTCATCATATGCATCAATATAATATGTCTTGAAATTAGCCGCTTTGATCGTTCGCTTGTGTGTTAAAACCGTAACATAAAACCACTTGATGTAATCAGAATTACCCGCCTCCATTGCTTTAATCAAAGGGTGACCACTCTTCATTACAGCCTCTTGTTTGAGGTTCAAATAATAACCATATGCTCCAGAAACTGCAAGGAATGCAAACGCAATTACTCCATAAATACTATAGTCCATTACCAGAAAAGCAATACAGCCGAGAATACCAATAGACATACCCACGAGAGCAGCTACTTTAGAATTTTCGCCCGTTTGAAAAAAAAGTCTTTTGAATTCATCCATTGACATCATAAGCGATAATTTTTTTCTGATTAATTATATTTCCTAAATGTATAAAATTGTGTTGCACGTTGGATTACACTTTACTTCAAAATTCACAGAATTGGCTATGTAACATACTTCGTGAGCCTTATGGTGCAATTCGATTGCTTTCTCTACCATGCTTTCATCTGCAACACAAACTATAGGATTTAATGTCACTTCTTTAAAATTTCCGCCACCATTTGCATTTTCAATCATAACACCTTTTGCATTGTCGGTGTAAGATGTAATTACAATTCCTTCCAAAGAACATACATACAAGTAGGAAAGCATATGGCAAGATGAAATAGCT
>JBILTL010000068.1:0-10783 GCA_044371535.1 Flavobacteriales bacterium
TTTGTCGCCAACAGCAGGGTTATCTGTTGTAAGGAATAATTCAGGTTTTCCTTCTATAGAAACGGTGTGGCCTCGGTCATAGGTACGTACATTTTTAGTTCCTTCCCCTTTGTTTCCTGTCCATACCGCAGTCAGTTTGTAGTTGTGTTCGCGTGCCATAGCATGTTAGTTTATTGTTCTTCAATTATTGATGTTCCCTTTGATTTATCACCCGAAGTCCATTCCCAATTTTCATGAAGTCGAATTTTTCCATTTTCAAGAATTTCTGGTTTTGAAATACATACTCCTGTCATTAATTCGTCTTTGTCATTTACTTGGTGATATCGCATATCTATATTTCCTGACTGATCAACCAGACCTAATAGATGTCCGTGTTTAATCCTTCCCCCTGAATATTCCGAGGTTAGAACATTTCCGACTTGCTTGTAATGAAATAGAGTTTCGTTTGAAGTTTCTCCGTTTTCGGTGTTGCTAATCAATCTGAATTTTTTGTCGTTGTAGTTCATTGTGTCGTTCTCTAATATAGCAGCTAGCTAATTCATGCGTTCTACAAACACCCCAGAAATACTAAGTCGCAATCTGCGAAGGTTTTTGCGGTTAGATAAAGGTAATTAAAAGGAAAGTCGTGAAATTAATTATTCAAGACAATTCTTTCATACCCCGGATAGAAGTGGAAAGCCTTTGAGCGAAGCGAAAAGCTTGGAACGTATAGCCGGAAATAGGTGCAAATAATGTCTGCGACGAATGTTTTCAACGAATACCTTCGGCAAATGTCTGCGACGATTATGAAAAAAGAAAAAAAAGAAAAAAAATAGAAGTCGAAGACATTCGTTCATAGAACATTCGCCCAAAAGGCATTCGTCTTAAAGACAGTCTTCCCCTCACTTACCTTTTCTTAACTTCTCTTTACTCTAAATCAACGTCGCAGACATTCGTTCAAAGAACATTCGCCCAAAGGGCATTCGTCTGAAAGACATTCTAGCCCAGCTCAGCGTGACTTCAGACACCAAACCTCAAAAACAGATTCATCATCTTCGTAAAAAATATTCAACTATGAACGCAGAATTTTGGAACGACAGATACAGTGAAGATGGATTCGCATACGGCAACAAGCCGAATGAATTTTTCAAAGAACAAATCGATAAACTTCCGGCAGGTAAAATTCTTTTTCCGTGTGAAGGCGAAGGACGGAATGCCGCATATGCAGCGTCATTGGGATGGGACGTTGAAGCTTTCGACTTGAGTGAAGTTGGAAAAGAAAAGGCCATTGATTTAGCTGCTTCCTTCAACGCGAAAATCAATTATCATATTTGCGATGTTGCCAATGCCAATTTCGAAAACAATTCCTTCGATGCAGTGGTGCTCATCTATTCACACTTACCAGAATCCCTTCGCATTACTCTTCACGGCAACATTAAAAACTGGTTAAAACCAGGAGGAATGGTAATTTTAGAAGCATACAATCCCCTTCAACTGAACAACACTTCTGGCGGACCAAAAGATCTGAATATGCTCTACTCCATTGAAACGCTCATGAGCGATTTTCATGGTATGCACTTCGAAATTCTTGAAGAAAAGCAAGTCGAACTCAACGAAGGCAAATACCACATTGGTATTGCAGATGTGGTGAGATTTGTTGGAAGGAAATAGGTCCTGAATGCCTGTTGGGCGAATCTCTTCGAGGAATGCTACGCGAATGTCTTAGACGATAATAGAAAAAACGTCGCAGACATTCGTTCAAAAAACATTCGCCCGAAGGGCATTCGTCTGAAGGACATTCTTCCCCGCTCTTACCTTTTCTTACCTTCTCTTAATTGTTTATAAACCTCAAAAAAGAGTACATTCTTTTTAATGAAAAAATATAGTACATCATCTCTTCTCGATAATTAATTGTGTTGTTTTTAGAATTTCTTTGGTTCACATCTCAATAATTTAAATCTATTTTGTAAATTTACTGGATGGTAGATTATTGGGAATATGCATTGCTGATATTGGTAGGATTCGTGGGAGGATTTTTGAATACTGTTGCGAGCAGTGGATCGGCGGTTACACTACCTGCAATGATTTCATACGGATTGTTGCCCAATATCGCCAATGCTACCAATAGAATACCCGTTTTTGTTGGATTTCTTGCTTCCACTTATCAGTTTCACAGGAAAAAGTTGATTGATTGGAAGAAAACACTAATACTATCAATTCCATTAATTGTCGGCACAATTGCAGGCGTGTTGATTGTTGAAGATTTACCTAGAGAATACGTCAATACAATAATAATAATTGCATTGTTTGTATCCTTTTCTCTTGCAATTTATAAATTTAAAAAACTCACAATAAAAAAAGTCAGCCGTCCGCATAAAGTAACGATTATAACTTACTTACTATTTTGTTTACTCGGTTTATGGGGTGGAATAATAGTGCTTGATACAGCAACTTTTATTCTATTCTCCTTGATGTTACACCTTGGGATTGATTTCATTGAGGGCAATGCTATGAAAAGCGCTTTGTGCTTGATTTTTAGTTTTGTTTCATTGTGTTTATTCGCCTTTAATGGAGATGTAAATTGGTCGGTTGGCGCCTGGTTGGCGGTTGGTAGTTTTTTAGGCGGAAATGTAGGCAGTAAATTTGCTTCTAGGGAAAGTTCAAGAGTCTGGGCATTTGCTTTACTCATTACTTTATTATCCTTGGAGATTTTAATGCTTATGATTAAATCCTTATAGTCCAATTCAAAAGGCTAATACCACATCAGCATTGAGGATGTATTGCATTCAGTTCTGAGGAATTGACTGAAAAGAATCTATCGGACACTAATGAATTAAATTTTTAATGCGCGTTATGGCATTCGCATATTTCTATTAAATTCGTGAAAATTCTTGATTATGCATCCCGATTTTTGGCATGGAGCTATTATCTTCTATGTTTTCAATGTTGCGAAATATTTTTTCGTTGCAGGTGGCTTCTTCCTAATTTTCTACGTTTATTACCCTGACAAATTCAAACACAGTAAAATTCAACCGAATCACACCCAAAAAAAATCAGATTTCATTCGAGAAATTTATCACTCGAACATCACCCTGATCATCGGCATTTTTGTCGTTCCAGTATTATTATTTACACCTTTAGAAAAATACACTAATTTCAAATTTAGTTACACAGAACTCCCATACAATTTGAGTCTATGGTGGTCACCAGTAATTTTTTTAGCTGTATTAGTGCTTCATGACACATATTTCTATTGGATTCATTGGGTCATGCATCGCCCCAAATTATTCAAACGTTTTCATTTAGTTCACCACAAGTCACACGACCCAACTTCATTAGCCGCTATATCTTTTAATTATCCTGAAGCAATGTTAGAATTGCTTTTCAATGTCTTTATAATCTTAGTTATACCATTTGACATTACGGTCAATTTTGCTGTTGGTCTTATACTTTTTACTTTTCATTCTTATGTTCATCTAGGTTATGAAATCGCCCCGTTGTGGTTTCGCAAATCTTTCCTTTTTAAAATATTTGCTACGTCCACACATCATAATATTCATCATTCAAAAACACATTACAATTACGGACTATATTTTAGAATGTGGGATCGCATAATGAAAACAGAACACCCTAATTACGAAGCATATTACGACGAAATTCAAGTTAGACGTCGTAACAATCAACAAGCTCTAGCTCAACCATAATTATTTAAATTTATACAAATGGAATCAGATTTTTTGCAGAAGACTCTTCTTATATATGGTTTTAATTTTTTTAAATATATTCTGATTGCAGGCGGCCTTTTTTTGTTTTACAGTGTCTTGTTTAAAAACAAATTCATCAAAAACAAAATACAACCCAATCGTTCAAACAGAAAATCTGATTTGTTAAGAGAATTTTACCATTCAAATTCTTCAATCATTATAAGTGTGCTGTTGATCGCCCCAGTCCTATTAACGCCATTGTCACAGTATACTAATTACTCCTTTAGCTTTACAACACTCAAGAATATCAATGCTTGGTGGAGTCCACTTATACTTCTATCACTCTTTATCTTACATGACACTTATTTTTATTGGACACATTGGTTAATACACAAACCAAAATTCTTCAGACATTTTCACATCGTACACCATAAATCGTATAATCCAACTGCATTATCTGCTTTCTCATTCAACTACACAGAAGCGCTTTGCCAAATGTTTTTTGGTGTTATCATCTTGTTCACCATTCCATTAAACAGAAGTTTGGTATTAATCTTTGGTGTTTGTGAAATACTCATGAATGCATACGGTCATCTTGGGTATGAAATTGCTCCACTGTGGTTTCGAAGAACTTTTCTTTTTAAAATTATGGTAACGTCTACACATCATAATATTCACCATTCTAAATCAAATTATAATTACGGATTGTATTTTAGATTTTGGGATAGACTTATGAAAACAGAGTACCCTCAATATGTTGAATATTACGATGAAATTCAACAAAGACGCCTCTCTTAATAAAGAGGAATATAGACACCCGTTTTTGAAGCCTTCCAAACCGAGACAGCATGAATTCAATAAGCAATTCGAGTTCTGATAGATTTCACTCTATCGATATGCTAAGGGCAACGATGATGGTTTTGGGTGTGTTTTTTCACTCAGCTGTAATTTTCTGTCATAGCAAGAACATTCAAGATTGGCCTGTTTTTGATAAATCACCTAATTATTTTTTTGATTTTGTAGTTGGAATTACCCATTCGTTTAGAATGCATCTCTTTTTCTTTGTCTCTGGCTTTTCCACATCTATTTTATATCTAAAAAAAGGGTCAAAACTCATGCTAATCAACAGATTCAAACGAATCGTTCTACCTTTTTTATTAAGTTACGTCACAATAAGTCCCCTTATCAGTTATATCAGCGCATTGATAAACAACACTGAAATTAAGAATCCTATTGTGAACCTCTTTCATCTTGATTATACTTTTTTCACATCACAACCTATCTATCACCTTTGGTTCCTTTACTATTTAATATACTTTATTATTCTCGGTTGGATTTTCGAAAAATTATTTGAACAGAAATTTACTCTAACTGAAAAAATAAAATCGTTCATTGAAAAGTTAACTCGGAATTTTTGGTTGCGATTTTTGTTCTTGTCTAGTCTTATATTTATTTATTTTCTGTACACTGGTAAAAACCATTTCTACTCACCATTAAAATTTGAAATATCCCCAAGTGCTTTTCTGGTCTATTTCGTTTTTTACGCATTTGGATGGTTTGTGCACAAAAACAAAAGCCTCCATCTTTTTTCAAGTGAACATCCGACACGGTTAATTACTATAGGCTTATTATTTTATATCATATCCAATTTAAATGTCATACTAGGCTTCTCGAATTTCAAATATGTTCAATTTACGGCTTCTGCATTTTCCCATGTTTTGTTTATTCTAGGTTTTTTAAGCCTCATTTTAAAGAAATTTAATTTTCAATCTAAAATCAGCACTTTTATTCTGAACTCGTCCTATTGGATTTATTTAGTACACATAATTTTCATTTTTGCGATGTACTATTTGATTGGGGAAATAAATCTACCCGTTTATCTCAAATTCATCACAGTGTTTTTTGGGGCTTCACTTCTATGTATAGTTAGTTATCTTCTTCTTGTGAAGAAGACCTTTATTGGCGTTTTTCTAAACGGAAAGAAAATAAAATAATCAAAAGTCAAGAAATATCCGACCCGATTAATTTTACCTAACTCTCTAATCACTTTTCATAACATCTCTTAATTCTGATTAATAGTCGCAGACATTCGTTCAAAGAACATTCGCCCGTAGGGCATTCGTCTGAAAGACATTCTAGAGGGGCTTCACCCCTCTTAACATCTCTCGTTTCCCCGGAGGCCCCGCCAATCGCTCAACCACAAACCCCGCTGATTGAAGATTACGACGCACTTCGCCTTTCGCGCAATACGTGACGAAGATGCCGCCTTCATTCAACAAGTCGAAACATTGCTGCATACGCGCTAACGTCCACAAGCCAGGCTCAACACGCGGACCAAAGGCATCGTAATAAATGACATCGAATTTCTCTTCGGTTTGAAATTCTTCCAACCCCACTTCCATTCGAACAAATGAAAAACTTTCTTGAATGGAAATCCATTCGCCAGCATTCGAAACATGAAATTTCATTTCGAATTGACCTGATCGATTCGCAGCTAATTCATTCAAAATTTCTTTCGACAACGGATAAGGCTCCAATGCGCAATATTCGATTTTTTTTGTTGCATGTTGAAGGGTTAACAAGGCGTTCAATCCCGTTCCCAAACCCACTTCCAAAATGCGAATGATTTCTTTGTCAAAAGCCTTCAATCCGTTTTCAATAAAGACGTGCATAGATTCTTGCACTGCCCCGTGCGTGCTGTGATACGTCTCTTCCACTTCCGGAATAAACAACGTGAACGAGCCGTCTGCCGTTTGCTTCAATTCGCGCGTGCGCGATTTGTTCACCGCTGTTTTGTTTAAACTATTTTCTTGATACATTCACCACGGGTTATTACAAGTCTATTTTTGAAATACAAATTATTGCAATGGCAAAGAAAACAAAAGCACCGGCTACAAAAAAACCGAAGAGCATCTTGAATGCGAAAAGTCACGAGTTCCTTGAGAAGTACATAAACAACATTGCTCCGACCGGATTCGAAACACCTGGACAGCAAATGTGGTTAGATTACATTCGTCCGTATATAGACACCCACATCGTAGACACCTACGGAACCGTTGTTGGAGTAATTAATCCAGATGCAAAATACAAAGTTGTTGTTGAAGCACACGCCGACGAAATCGCTTGGTTCGTTCACTACATCACTCCAGACGGATTTATATACTTGCGTCGCAATGGCGGAAGCGATCACATGATTGCACCTTCCATGCGCGTGAATATTCAAACAGCGAAAGGATTGGTGAAAGGTGTATTCGGATGGCCAGCCATTCACGTGCGTCAAGAGAAAGAAGAGACTCCTTCCATGAAAAATATTTTCTTGGATGTGGGTGCAAGATCAAAAGATGAAGTAGAAGCCATGGGTATTCACGTGGGTTGCGTTGCAACGTTCGAAGATGAATTCATGGTGTTGAACGACAGATATTATTTGGGTCGCGCTCTCGACAACCGCATAGGCGGATTCATGATTGCTGAAGTAGCGCGCATGCTGAAAGAGAAAAAAGACAAGCTTCCATTCGGTGTATACTTCACGAACTCTGTTCAAGAAGAAATTGGTTTGCGTGGTGCTGAAATGATTGCGCATCGCATTAATCCAGATGTTGCGATTGTAACAGACGTTTGTCACGACACGCAAACTCCGATGATGAGCAAAATCATGAGCGGCGATTTAGCGTGCGGCAGAGGGCCTGTATTGAGCTACGGACCTGCAGTTCAAAACAACTTGCTGAAGCACATTGTTACTACAGCTGAAAAGAATAAGATCGACATTCAACGTGCAGCTGTTTATCGCGCTACCGGAACAGACACCGATGCTTTCGCATACAGCAATGCAGGTGTTGCGAGTGCGCTGATTTCACTTCCGTTGCGCTACATGCACACGACAGTTGAGATGGTAGCCAAAGACGACGTTGAAGCCGTAATTCAATTGATCTATCATTCGTTGAAAGGGATTAAGAACAATCAAGACTGGAGATACATCAAGTAATTTCATTCAGTGGAAATAAAAAAGAGGAACCGTTGGTTCCTCTTTTTGTTTGTCTATGAAATGAGCTTATGCTGTTTTCGCTGCAAGCGCTGCTTTCACTTTGCCTTCGATTTCTTCCATTAATTCTGGATTGTCATCTAGCAATTGTTTCACCGCATCGCGACCTTGGCCCAATTTAGTTTCTCCGTAAGAGAACCAAGAACCCGCCTTTTTCACAATGGCTAAATCAACACCCATGTCAATCAATTCGCCCACACGGCTAATTCCTTGACCATAGATAATGTCGAACTCAGCTGTTCTGAATGGAGGCGCAACTTTGTTTTTTACAACCTTCACCTTCGTGTGATTTCCAATTACATTCTCTCCGTCTTTCAACTGAGTAGAACGACGAATATCGATACGAATTGAAGCGTAGAATTTAAGTGCGTTACCACCTGTTGTTGTTTCAGGGTTACCGAACATTACACCAATCTTCTCACGCAATTGGTTAATGAAGATGCAGCAACATCCGGTCTTGCTAATGGTACCAGTAAGCTTACGCAAGGCCTTCGACATTAAACGTGCTTGAACACCTACGTTTGAATCGCCCATCTCTCCTTCAATCTCTGAACGTGGAGTCAATGCAGCCACTGAGTCAATTACAATCAAGTCAATTGCTCCAGAGCGAATAAGATTATCGGCAATCTCTAAACCTTGCTCACCGTTATCTGGCTGAGAGATTAATAGATTTTCTGTGTCAACACCCAATGCTTCAGCGTAGAATTTATCGAACGCGTGTTCTGCATCGATGATCGCAGCAATGCCGCCCATCTTTTGACATTCAGCAATCGCGTGAATGGCTAAGGTTGTTTTACCCGAAGACTCTGGACCGTAGATTTCTACAATTCTTCCTTTCGGAAATCCGCCTATACCTAATGCAAGGTCTAGTCCCAATGATCCACTTGGAATGAATTCCATAGCTTCAACAGCGGTGTCACCCAATTTCATTACAGCGCCCTTTCCGTAAGTCTTTTCCAACTTATCCATGGTTAGTTGAAGGGCTTTCAATTTTTCTTTATTTACTTCTGACATGTTTCTTTAATTTTTAAATGTTTGACAAATTTGTTGTGTGATCTTGTAATGTATTTACGACTTGTTATTTTTTTTCGGATAGAGGTCACGTATGATAAAAAACACCAGCAGGTACAAGAAAGAAAATCCACAAGCGAAGACCAATGAATTGTCTTTAGCCGGGTTCTCAACTGTTCCCTTGTTCTTCATGAAGTGATTAAATAATTCATGAGAGATGAACCAACTTAACCCAAACAAAATTGGAGCTAAACCAAGATAAATGATGTTAAAAATTTTTGTCATAGTTTTTTCATTTCGACTTAGCGAAATTGCACTAAATTTATTCATACAAAAAGAAAAATATATGCAGTTTATAAGCAAGTTATTCGTAATCGTGTTGATATTGACCACAAGTGTGGTTTCAGCACAAAACAAGAACATCCTAAAGTTGGATATTTCTTCACCAATTATGCGCACAGCCAATGTGTCGTTTGAACATCAAACCAAAGAGCGCTCAAGTTTTGTGATCGGTGCATTGTATCAAGATCAAAGCGACGGTTTTGCAAACAGCTACATCAGCCGCGTTGCAATTACTCCTGAGTACAGATATTACATGGGGCGCTACAACGCACCTGAGGGAATCTATCTTTCTATGTTTGCACGTTATCAATACATGGAGGCACTCGAACAAGTCTATTTGGGATATGATCCTATTACTTACGAGAGTTTCTACGAATACACCAAGCGTAACATCAACACCGGTGGTGTTGGAATGTCATTCGGTTACCAACGTGTTTTCCAAGAGAAGATAAGCATTGACGTTAACTTCGGAACCATCTGGAACAGTGGCGATACGCGCGTTTCAACAAGCGAACCATTCATTCAAGCACCTAACGAAGCCTTCCGTCCATATGTTGGATACTTCGTTCGTACAGGTGTTGCGGTTGGATTCTTGTTCTAAGAAAATTTAGAAAAATCAATCTTATCAAAGTCGGCTTGCCAATGCAACGCCGACTTTGCTTTTTTAGTAGCAGCTCTGAACGCTTCGTAAGATGAGGAGTTCAAGATTTTTTGAATTCCTTCAGCAATGGATTTAGGAGTCACTTCTAAAACTACTTCCCCTACTTTGTATTCATTCACAATTCGAGCAGGTTCAACCAAATTGCTCACAAGCACAGGCACTCCTGCATGAATGTAGTCGAACAATTTATTTGGAAGAGATAGCGTGTAGTTCATGTGCAAGGGCTTGTCTAGTGAAACTCCTAGATGAACACGCTGCGTTAACTTCTTCAATTCGGAATAAGACATACGCGGAAGGACCTTCACTTTTTCTTCCAAATGCAATTCAACAATACGTCTCTTCATGTTTTCTAAATCCCTTCCGGCTCCAACAATGAGCAATTGAATTCCTTCCAAATATTGAAAGGCTTCCACCAATTCCATCCCGCCTCTATCTGGATCAATGTAGGCCCCTTGAAGCACAACGGTCTTCACTTCAAACAGATCAACTTCCTCCTCTAACTCTTCGCTTAAAACTGGCATGTTGCGTTGAACAAACACCTCGCGCTTATACTTCGCTCGATAGATTTCTGCTATGCTTTCATTCACTGTAATAAAAACATCTACGAATGGAATGCACCGTTCTTCAATGCGCGTCCAAATGGCTTTAATACGCTCTCTTCCCGTAAGTCCTTCCGCTTCCGTAAAATACTCATGCGAATCGTAAATGATTTTTGTTCCTCGAAATTTCTTCATGAAAACCGCTGGCCACAAGACATCCAGATCGTTCGCCCAAATGACATCGGTTTTGTGAAAGAGTAAATAGAAGAACATGCGCACATTCAGCATGACATAAAACAGCGGTCCTTTGC
This sequence comes from Flavobacteriales bacterium, assembly GCA_044371535.1. Taxonomy (GTDB): domain Bacteria; phylum Bacteroidota; class Bacteroidia; order Flavobacteriales_D; family Sanyastnellaceae; genus CAIZGX01. The sequence goes on from JBILTL010000068.1 coordinate 10,587, forward strand.
TGAAGAATACACGCAACCGTTTGGTAGAATAATTACGTTGAAGGGAAATGCTTTCAGGCTTTAAAACGCCTACTAATTGTACTTCCCAATTTTTATGTTGAAGGGAATCGCAAATCTTACTTACTCGTTGATCGTACGCAAGATCATTCGAGACGAGGACTGCAACTCGCATAGCTTTATGCCATCATGTTGTTTCG
>JBILTL010000135.1:0-5458 GCA_044371535.1 Flavobacteriales bacterium
GATCGCAAACAGTAACAGGTAAAAGCGTAACAGTCGATCCAATTGAAACATGATTTCCAATTTCAGTAGAAGACCATTTCGATTTATCATTTCCTGAAGGACCACCGTCTTTGAATAAATCATTCATAAACATCACTCCATGCGCTACGAAGCAATCGGAGCCAATAGTAACCAATTCACAAATGAAGGTGTGACTTTGAATGCGTGTGCGATCGCCAATTTTCACTCCTTTTTGAATTTCAACAAAAGGACCGACGAACACATCGTTTCCAATTTCACATTCGTACAAATTCACAGGCTCAACAACTGTAACTCCTGTTCCGAATTGAACATCGCGAATCTGTGCAGTGTATTTTTTTACCTCGTTCATTGCAGAATGTTGGCGTAAATTTTTTCAATAGCGTCAACACTTCGGACGCCTTCAATGCCTTCCACATTCTGACCAATTCCGGTTTGAATTTCCTTCACAATACCGGCAATGACTTTATCGTGATTGCTGCTTGTCCCTTGGTATTTTCCGTATGCATTTGGCTTGTCGTTGAAGTCAATGTTGCTGTCGAGCTCATGTCCTTCAACATTCCAAAATTCAATTTTATTCAAGTAAGCACCACCAATTTTTATGCTTCCTTTTTCACCAATTATGGTAATACTTCCTTCGTAATTCTTTTCGTAAACACAGGTGGTCCATACCAATGAACCAAGCGCCCCGTTTTCAAATTCCATAACAGCAACGCCGCTGTCTTCGGTTTCAATGTTGTGATTTTGTGTTGCAGCTTTTGCCTTCACGCTTACCACATTCCCACACCACCAAATAAGTAAATCAATGAAGTGACTGGCTTGTGTAAAAAGTGCACCTCCTTCCTTTTCAATCTTTCCTCTCCAAGGAGAATCGTCGTAATAACCTTGGTATCGATTCCACAACACGTCACATTTCACCATGAAAATTTTTCCTAACCACCCTTCACGAATGGCTTGCTCGGCAAGAATGACCGGAACGTTGAAACGATTCTGTTTCACTACCCATAATTTCTTTCCGCAAGCTGCGGCAGTCTCGTTCATGCGATTCGCTTCTTCAACAGAAAGCGACATCGGCTTTTCCACCAAAACATTAAATCCTGCTTTCAATGCTGCAATGCTTTGTTCGGCATGAAGGGCGTGAGGAGTAACCACATTTATAACATCGGCTTCAATACTCTTCAACATTTCATCGAAAGAAGAATACACAGGAATGTTTCCGTACAATTCGGAAAGTGCGCGCGCCGTTTCAATTTGGCTGTCGCACAACGCAACGATTTCGATTTCCGGATTAGCGTCTAGGACAGCAACGTGTCGCTTCCCAATACTTCCACATCCGACTACTGCAAACTTGATTTTCATCGGTTGCAAAGTAATCAATCATTTTTGAATTTCCACGACCTTTTCAGCGAGGAATTCCTTCAAAGGATATTTTTCGAGACAACATCTTTCGAAGAATTCTTTTTCCGTTTCCTCTTGGGCAAGCAATAATGCAGATTCCAATTCCTGGTAGGATGATAGACAAAGGTTATTCAATGGACTTCCTTCAAGCGGAAATGAAGTTGGTAAATGAGTGCCGATAAATGTTTTGTAACCCAGCGCCAATCGCTCGAACAGCAGGGTGGAGTAGGCCATTAAGCCAATGTTTACCTTGAAAAAGCTCTCACTTGATTTCAATTCTGAAGAAGCAATGATATAGTTAGTTCCTTCAAGGATAGAGGCGTAATAAGATTCGAATTCCACATCCTTTCGTTCTTTCGGGTGCGGAAAGATAATCAGTTGAAATTCCGAGTGTTTTTCTAAGAAGGATTTCAAGGCATTCAATAAGAAAACTTCATTCTCTTGAATACCCATGCTGAAGTCAGCATGTCCCACTTTCCTTCTTATCCATTCGCCATGTGAATAGAATCCAAGGGTGTTTTTTGCTGGAAGGGGAGCGTTCGCATAATGCGAAGCGTAGCGCATGTATTGCTCAGGCGGCCAATTCAAAAATGACTTTACATAGAAATGCTTGAAGTAAGGAAGTTCTTCCAGTTGATAGGCACTTGAAAGCACCACTGTATCGGCAACCATGAAGGTGTGATGTCCAGATAAAGGGCCGGGAGAAGGAATTTTTGTGACATGAATTCCTTTTTTCATCAATAGGAAAGCCAACGCGTTGCTGTCTTTTTCAAACGGAGTGAAATCGAATAATTGTTTTGAGTTGCAATGCGCAAGTGCAGATTCTACTGCTGTCCATTCCACAACCTCACGAATCACCAATGACAGGTTCACTCTTCTCGAATCGAATAAACACTGCAAAGAAATACGCAAAGCAAGGAGGTGGAATTGCAGGTTGTAAGAAGGAAGAGAGAGTTCTTCCCTAACCAGGACATTCAGTCTTTGGTTTGAAGTATTTGCTGAAATATACTCTTTCGCTATATCAATTTGATTGGAAGTGGAAACCAATACGAAGGGTTCACCGGCTTCAAAGGTTTTCGAGATTTGTTTTCGAGAAACAATTCGCTTCCATTCTTTGAATCCGATAAATAAATCTCTCTTGGCATTATTCGGAAGACGATAAGTTAAGTCTGAAAGTAATCTATGCTGAAGCATCCGCAATTGAATGTCTTCTGAAGTCCGCATGGGACGTTTCAGCAATTGCTTCACAAAACGTATGGCAGAATTTAGATTAGACATGGGTTTCATTCAGCAAGAGTAGGAAGGAATCTAGGTTTTGATTCCAGCTAAGTATTGGAAAGTTGAATTGTTTTGAAAGTTTTTCCGCAGCTGCTTTCGCGCGCATTCCTGATTCGCAAAGAAGAATGCATGGGCGGTTATACTTTTCGATTTCCTCTTTCAATTCAGAGGCGGTAATGGAAAGTATTTCCGAAGGAAGGTCGTCGCCTTCACCCAAGAAGAAAATGGGAGTGCTTCGGTCTTGCAGCAAATCGTTTAAGACTATCTCAGGTTTCGGACTTGCTTGTTTCGGATTGAAATGAAAACGAGACCAAAGTCCAGAAACTCCGTCGAAATAATCAATGGCCCCCACGAACGCACATGGAGAAAGAGTCAGAAATTGAAGTGCTTGGTGGGCAACATGAATGCCCACTTCGGCCACCACTGTTGGCCAGACACCGTCAACAGCACAATCGCGCTCGGCTTTGTTTGAATCTTGAATATGCCCGAACAGTATTTCGCTCGAGAGGCTGTTCAGGTGAATAAACCCACTGGACCCCGCATTCATTTGCGCGGCCGAATAGAAAAATGGAACCTTCCGTTTTTCAAAAAACTTCGCCAATTCCATTTTGGTTGAAAGACGGTCGGTGAAGTCGAAGACCAAGTCGGGTTGAAGGTCAAATTGGATATCATTCACCTCGAACATTTTCTCTTCAGCCGTGATGCGTGCTTTTGGGAAATGCCTTGCGCAGTATTCCTTAATGACCAGAGCCTTGTTCCGATCGAAATCGTTCGGAGTAAAGAGATGCTGTCTATTTAAATTCGAAACTTCAACATGATCACCATCATAAAGAGTGAGGTGACCAATGCCTGAAGACAATAAATAGGGAAGAGCGGCATGAGCCAACCCACCACATCCTATGATAAGGACGTGCTTGTCTTTAAGATATTCTTGGTCCCACGTCATTCTTGAAAAAGTGCGATATTTCGATTTGCAAGATAGTTTAGAGAGGGCCTTTGAGAATATTTTACGAACAATTTAGTTTGATAATAAATTGAAAATCAATAGTTAAGCAAAGAAAATAGTCCTGTAAAGCAAAAAAAAGTGCGTACGTCATGAAAAGTTGTACTTTTGCGGCTGTATTTAACCTTTAAAAACATCAAGACAATGTCTGAAATTGCACAAAAAGTTACCGAAATCATCGTAGACAAATTAGGTGTTGAAGCATCTGTAGTTACTCCAGAGGCTAGCTTCACAAATGATTTAGGAGCAGATTCTTTAGATACAGTTGAACTTATCATGGAATTTGAAAAGGAATTCAACATCGCTATCCCAGACGATCAAGCAGAAAAGATCGTTACTGTTGGTCAAGCAATTGACTACATCACAGCGAATAAATAATCACTCGGATATTATTCAACTTTCCCGAAAACTATGGAGTTAAGAAGGGTCGTTGTTACCGGACTAGGAGCACTAACACCCATTGGTAATACTGTACCAGAATACTGGAATGGTCTTATCAATGGTGTGAGTGGTTCAGATCTAATTACACGCTTTGACGCGAGCAAATTCAAAACGAAATTTGCCTGTGAAGTCAAAGGGTTTAATATTGAAGATCACATTGAGCGAAAAGAAATGCGCAAGATGGATCCTTACACACACTATGCAATGGTGGTCGTTAAGGAAGCTATTGTAGATTCTGGAATCGATGTCGAGAAAGTGGACAGAGACCGTGTTGGCGTCATTTGGGGTTCGGGTATTGGTGGATTAACAACTTTCCAAGAGGAGTGTATGAATTTCGGAAGAGGCGATGGTACACCACGCTTCAATCCTTTCTTCATTCCGAAAATGATTGCCGATATTGCTTCTGGTCATATCAGTATTCAATACGGTTTCAGAGGTCCGAACTACACAACTGTTTCGGCGTGCGCTTCTTCAACCAACGCGTTAATAGATGCCTTCAACTACATTCGTCTAGGTAAGGCAGATATTATTGTTAGTGGTGGTTCTGAAGCTGCAATTTGCGAAGCGGGTGTAGGTGGATTCAACGCGTGTAAAGCGCTTTCTGAAAACAACGAAAATTATAAAACGGCTTCTAGACCTTTCGATTCAACCCGCGATGGTTTTGTCCTAGGCGAAGGAGGCGGTTGTCTTATTTTAGAAGATTTAGAGCACGCTAAAGCGCGTGGAGCTAAAATTTATGCCGAGCTAATCGGCGGTGGAATGTCTGCAGACGCTTATCACATTACTGCTCCTCATCCTGACGGAATTGGTGCAACGAACGTAATGAAGAACGCGTTATCTGATGCAGGTATTTCCTCAAATTCAATCGACTACATAAACGTTCACGGAACTTCTACTCCGCTTGGAGACGTTCAAGAAGCGAAGGCCATTCAAAACATTTTTGGTGAGCATGCTTACAACTTGAATATTTCAAGTACGAAGTCAATGACTGGACACTTGCTTGGTGCTGCAGGAGCTGTTGAAGCAATTGCTACCATTCTTGCAATTAAAAACGGAATTATTCCTCCAACCATTAACTTCGTAAATACAGATGAAGCTCTTGATCCAAAATTGAACTTTACGTTCAACGAGGCGCAGCATCGTGAAGTGAACGTAGCCATGACGAACACATTTGGGTTCGGCGGGCATAATACTTCAGCCATTTTTAAGAAGTACGAATGATTTGGAAATTCTTTTCCAAAGCACAACCCAATAGGGAACTATTCTCCTATATCCACAAGACCTTTCATGTAAAGCCTAAAAACATTGCGCTTTATGAAA
>JBILTL010000032.1:0-17973 GCA_044371535.1 Flavobacteriales bacterium
AATACGCGTTTCCAAAGACGGACATTGTAAATCTGCACTCAATCCCCACTTGAAGCGAGACAACAAACGCTGCTCCATGCCTTGCAATTCAACCGGTGGCTTGTCACTTGTTAAAATGATTTGCTTACCTGTTTGGTGAAGGTGGTTGAAGATGTGGAAGAATACATCTTGTGTCTTCTCTTTTCCAGCAAAGAAATGAACGTCGTCAATGATTAACACATCCATCATCTGATAGAAGTGTGAAAAGTCGTTGATGGTTCCGTTCTTAACCGCATCTATGAATTGGTGCGTAAACGTTTCACTGTTTACATACAATACTGTTTTCTCTGGATACTTGTTCTTGATCTCTAAACCAATAGCGTGAGCCAAGTGAGACTTACCGTAACCTGTGCTTCCGTAAATCAATAACGGATTGAAAGCTGTTCCGCCTGGCTTGTTCGCTACTGCATAACCTGCACTGCGCGCCAAACGGTTACAATCGCCTTCAACGAAATTCTCGAAAGAGTAATTCGGATTCAAGTTTGAATCAATGTTCAACTTGCGAAGACCAGGAATGATAAACGGATTCTTAATTGGAACATCACCTAAATCCAACGGCATAGCAACAGGAGCGTTTTTGACCGCCTTGCGATTGCTGGTTGGAACTTTAATGGTGTACGGAGCGTTCGAAGCCTGATTGTTTTCCATAATGATGGAATATTCCAATCTTCCTTCAGTGCCTAATTCTTTGCGAATGATTTTTTTCAAAAGAGTCACATAGTGCTCTTCCAACCATTCGTAGAAAAACTGAGAAGGGACTTGAATCGTTAAAACTTTGTTTTCAAGCTTAACGGGTTTAATCGGTTCGAACCAAGTTTTGAATCCTTGCGGACTTACATTGTCTTTAATGATATTTAAACAATTCTGCCAAACTTGATTGAAATCGTTAGTCATAATACTACTGAATATAAAAAGGGTTAATCGTCTGTTTAGGTGTCGGTAAACAACAAATATGCTTCGTGTTTCTCGGACTACAAAAGAAATGTAAAAAAAGTGAAAAAAAAACTGAATTGGGTATTGACTTATGGAAATTTTTGGTGTATCAAATTAAGCCCGTTGTTCGAAAGATTGTTCAAAGATTTTGAGAATGAAAATCATAGCAAGACAATTCAATAATTTCTTTGTGGCTATGAAAATTCAAGACCGCGTCTTCCATTCCAAATTTACTGTAAGATATTCAGAAACCGACCGCATGGGTTATCTCTACTACGGTCATTATGCGGCTTATTTCGAAGTGGCGAGGGTAGAGGCTTTGCGTGAATTGGGCATTGTTTATAAAGATCTCGAAGATGAAGGAATTCTTCTTCCCGTAAGAACCTTCAACATACATTATAAAGTTCCTGCGCATTACGACGATGTTGTGCAGATTCAAACCAGAATAAAACAGTTCAGCGGCACACGAATTTTATTCGCATTTGAATCGTACAGAGATGAAACACTTTTGAATACTGCTGAAGTGGAATTGGTGTTTGTAGATAAAACAACAGGTCGCCCTTGCAAAGCGCCACAACACATTGCAGACTTATTCGAAAATTAATTCGCCGCTTCCATTGCGCACGAGATCGTACAATGCTGGAGTTTGTTTCAGCACAACATTTCCCGCATCGTCAATTCGAATAAAAGCATACCCGATTGCCTTAGCATAAATGGGCTGCAGAGAAGAGTTGTTTATGTACACTTGATTTGCATTGAGTTCTTCCGCATGAATAATTCCGTAAGCATCTGAATACAATTCGGCAACTTGAACAGTGCCTTTCAAATACGAATCATTAGCACCCGCTGGAGAGCCGCAATAGATGGTGTCGCAATTCAAGTTTAACTCTATCTTTCCATTCGCATGCTTGTTCTCTATCACAAGTTTACGTGCTTTCAATTCATTCAATGAAACAACACTGCCAGTGCTGAAATTTTGAATGTTCGTGATTGAATCGAAATACAACTTCACCGTTATTTCATGTTCAAACGATCGAATAAAATTACACGTGTTCTTGTTTTCAATTTTCAAAATGCTATTCGAAAGTTGTGTGTCTATTTTCGGAAGCAAATTCTTCGGTCCAGTAATTTCAATACCACAAAAATTCGTGTCGACCAATTCGTATTTCAAATTGCTATTCAATTCTAGCTTAGTAAAGCATCCTAAATCTCTTGTTTCGGTTTGAACTTCTCCTGCCGTTTTAAAGCAATCGGGAGCGTTCTCTTTGTTGCAGGAACAAAAAGTCAGCACAAGGCTCAGCAGTCCTAGCTTACAGACGATAGCCAAATCCAATTTCACCATAATCTGCTTTTGCAAAATGAGTTTTTAATCCGAATTGCATGAACCAATGTTTATCCTTCGGGGCATGACGAATGATCACGCGCTGATAAACCGGCGTGGTCTCGGCCCATTTGTCCCAAACGTAAATACCTTGAACAATGCGGAGTTGTGTGTTTCCGAAATTCTGACAAAACGTTGGTCCAACTCCCAATTGAAAAACCGAACGATTGTTCGGTCGAACGCCGTCTCTATTTTCCATTAATGAAATTAATGAACTGTTGAACATAAGATCAGCTGTTAATCCGAACGAGTGCTTCACGCGAGAAGTTCTGCGATCCCATGCCGCACTAAGCAGATGAATGGGATATTTCTTTCCGTATGGCTGCATGACTTCTTTCCATCCTTGTGTGTATGAAAGACTGTGGTTGTATTTGCTTAAAAAACGCAACAACAGAATTTCGTGTTCTTCGTCTTTGCGTTTCACTGGAACTTCAGGCTTCGGCTGAATGCCCAAAGTAAGGGCTAGGGTATTGGTTCCCAAATTCGGCAACTGAAACGCTCCGTTCGAGAAGTGAGTAACACGAACGCCCATTTTATATTGAAGGGATTTCGAGGCATACACCTGTTGCTCAAATCCTATGCTAACAACTGCATTGAAATGCGATCCTAAAACAGGTGCTTGATAATTTGTCTGCAAATCCCAAATTTTAGTCGAATATCCCAAGCCTACTCCCAAGTGAAGGAATTTCTTATCGAGGGTAGGTGCTCCGAAAATTCTTCGGTTAATGGGAAACTGATTCCAAAAACTTAACGCGAATTGCTTTCCCAGTTGAGTGTTGTTCCCTGTGTTGATGAAGGTGAAATCGACACCCTGATAAGGTTTTCCGTATGGTCTTGAATAGAGTCTGTTCGTTATGCGTTTCACAAAACGAACACTTCCTCCCGTGCTATGTGCCGTTATAAGCGGCTCCATGAGCGAATTATGCGGAACTACAAATCCGTATTGAACGTTTCCGTGCACCTGCCAACGCTCTTGTGCATGGCTCAAAAGCCCCATGCAAAAAGCAGATAAGGTGAACAGAAGTTTTTTCATTACAAGTTTTCTTTCAAGAAGTTGGTCATCTTGCTGAACAAATGCAAGCGTGTGTTTCCACCGTAAATGCCGTGGTCCTTGTTCGGATATACAAACAAGTCGAAAGGCTTATTCGCTGCAACCAATGCAGAAACCATATCCATGGTGTTTTGGAAATGCACGTTGTCGTCAGCGCTTCCATGCACCAACAAGTAGTTTCCTTTCAATTGCTTCGCGAAATTAATAGGCGAGTTGTTCTCATATCCACCTGAATTCTCTTGCGGTGTGCGCAAGTATCTTTCGGTGTAAACGCTGTCATAGAACTTCCAGTTCGTAACAGGAGCAACTGCAATTCCTGTCTTGTAATAATCGGCTCCTTTGGTCATGCACAAAGATGTCATGTATCCTCCATAGCTCCAGCCTTGCATACCAATGCGCGCTGCATCTATGTAGGTTTGCTGACCTAAGTATTTCGCGAAGTCGATAAAGTCTTGCGTTTCATTTCCACCTAAATTCATGTAGGTTGAATGTTTGAAATCTTTTCCTCTGAATTGTGTTCCGCGAGGATCGCAGCTTACTACAATGTATCCTTCCTGACAAAGCAATTGGTACCACATGTAGTTCTTTCCGCCATACGAATCCAACACCGTGTTGCTTCCAGGACCGCCGTAGATGGCAACCAACACAGGATATTTTTTATTCGGATCGAAGTTGGCTGGCTTCATCATCCAACAATTCAAATCGATGTTTGCTGAATTCTTGAACGAGAAAAATTCTTTCTTCACGCAATTGTATTCATTCAATTTCGCAGAAAGGTTTTCGTTTTTAATCAGTACACGCTTCGTGTTTCCTTGATTATCACGAATGCAGAAAGTAGGAGGGGTGTTGGCGTTGCTGTAAGTGTGAAGGAAATACTTCAGTCCTTTGCTGAACGCCGCTTCATTGGTTCCGTCGTCAGAAGTCAAACACTTCCACGAATTCTTTTTCAAATTCACACAGTACACATATTTTGAAGTCGCGTCAAGCGAGCTGCTCATGCGCTTGTTGTAATTCACTTGCGCAGCTCGCGTAGAGCTGAAGTAAATGTTTCCAGCTTTTTCATCGATGCCATAAAAATCAAGGATCTCCCAATTTCCGCTCGTTAACGCTTTTTCTACTTTCGTTCCCAAGTCTATTTGGTACAAATGCGCGTAACCGCTTTTCTCGCTGGTATATATCATGCAACTTCCAAACGATAAAAATTGAATGTTGTCGTTCACGTCTATGTACGTTTCAGATTTCTCTTCCATCAGAACAGCAGTAGGCCATTTGTCTGAACCTTCCACGCGAATGGGGCTGGTTAATTCATAGACCAAGTGATTTTGATGACGATTCATTTTTTGAATCAAGAGCTGTGTTTCTTGCTTACCCCATTTAATGCGTGGGATGTACTCAAATTCAGCAGAAGTGTTTTCAACCAAGAAACTCTTGCTCTTCGACAATTCATAAATGTGAATGCTTACCTCTGAATTCTTTTCTCCAGCCTTCGGATATTTGAAGGTGGTTCTTTCCGGATAAAGACTTCCGTAGATATCCATTCCATATTCAGGAACGCTGCTTTCGTTGAATTTGTAGTAGGCGAGAAGTGAACCGGTTTCGTTCCAATACAAGCCGCGATCGAAGCCGAATTCTTCTTCGTACACCCAATCGGTGGCTCCGTTAATGATCTTGTTTTTCTCTCCGTCGAAAGTCACCTGCTTCTCTTCTTTCGTTTCAATATTGAAAATGAAAATGTTGTTGTTACGAACGAATGCCACGCGCTTTTTATCGGGAGAGATGGTCGCCAAGCGTTGCTTTCCTTTTTTGAAGTCTGCTATTGGCGTGGTTTCTCCGGTGATTAGATTATGAACGAAGTAATTCGACATGCTGCTCCAACGGTAAATGCCTTCGCTTTCTGTTTCAATCAACAACATGCTTTCATCTGCATTGAACGAATAATTGTCGAAGGCGGTCATGGCATTCCCGAAAATCTTCTTGGCGGTGGTAATCGCTTTCAAGGTATCTCCATTCGCGAAGCTGCATTGAATAATGGTTTGTCCGTTTGCATCAGACGCCATGACATCCGAGAAAGACTCCCCGTCATTCATGGAATTGAATCCACCAAGATATTCCGCATTGAATTCGCGGCTGTTCCAGATGAGTTCATTCGTAATTTTTTTCTGAGCAGTAGCACCGAAAACAGATGCTAAGAATAACAAAGAGGCAAGAGTCTTTTTCATAATTTATATCAGTTCCGAAAGATAAGCCGAATGCAGAAGATATGCAATTGTGCCTTTAATTTGCGGCATGAATTTGAAATTAGCCACACTCGCAATGGTAGCGGTTGCATTTAGCAGCTGCACACAACAATTGGTTTTGGAATCGCTTCCTGTTACAGCGGAGCCAGGTCCTGTCACCTATGAGCAGGAACGTCATTTCAAAAACATTCATCAGATTACCTATGGAGGAAACAACGCTGAGGCTTATTGGAGTCCCGATGGCAAGCAATTGATTTTTCAAAGTGATAACTCGAAGTGGGGTGTAGGCTGCGACCAAATATTTTTATTGAATGTGGAAGCGAAGGCAGACAGCTCGAAGCGTCAATTGGTTTCTACTGGTTTAGGAAGAACGACGTGTTCTTGGTTCATGCCCGATGGAAAGTCGTTCCTTTATGCTTCTACACACAAAGGCGGAGAGTCTTGCCCGCCGCCACTTCCGAATACAGGAAGATATGTTTGGCCGTTGTACACTTCTTATGATATCTACACCGCAGACCTTCAAGGAAAGGTTATGAAGCAATTAACCGATTCACCACGTTACGATGCAGAAGCGACCATTAGCCCGAAAGGAGATCGAATCATCTTCACTTCATTAAGAAACGGTGATTTAGATTTGTATACGATGAAATTAGATGGAAGCGATGTGAAGCAAATCACGTTCGACTTGGGCTACGACGGTGGTGCATGTTTCTCACCAGATGGAAAGAAAATCGTTTGGCGCGCGTCTCGTCCGAAGAACAAAGAAGAAATAGATGCTTATAAGTCATTGTTGAAGGAAGACATGGTTGAGCCTTCAAACCTGGAAATCTTCGTCGCGAATGCCGATGGTTCAGATGCTCGTCAAGTAACTTCTTTAGGAAATGCTAACTGGTCACCAACGTTCACTCCGAAAGGAGATAAGGTCCTTTTCTGCAGTAATCACAACAGCAAGCGCGGTTTCCCTTTCAATTTATTCTTGGTGAATTTAGATGGAAGTGGATTGGAGCAAGTGACTTACGATACCGAATTTGATTCGTTCCCCATGTTTTCTCCGAATGGAAAATACTTGGTGTTCTGCAGCAACCGTCACAACGGAAGAACACGCGACACAAACATCTTTATAGCGGAGTGGATAGACTAAGCAATTTTAACCTTCAAAGGTGATTGACACCACGAAAGCTCGCGAACGAAGTTTTTCAATAGGCAAGGCATACCTCGTGTCTTCTTGAATAAGCAGGTTCGGTAAACCAATACTCGTTTTGAATTCTATCGCAAATTTGAAAAACGGTAAGAAGAAATCGAATCCGCCTCCTGCTTCAATGCAATAGTCATTGTTCTTCAACTTAACTACAATCTGACTTGATTGGTTGTTACTTACGTCTTTTTGCGATTGCATGTCGCGCGCATATTTTCCACCAGCCAAAGCATAGGCTGCGAAGTTTCCTGTTCTATTCGTTCTGAATTTAAATAACACCGGGAACTCTAACCACACACTTGAGATGGGCTTGGTCTGTGTGTCGATTTTGTTGTTAGGTTTCAAAAATTGATATTGAAGCGAACGGTCTTGAAAAGATAGTCCGGGTAAAAAGCGGACATTCAAGTTGGGAAGGGGGTTGTATGATGCAAGAATATGCAGGTTGAATCCCGCTTGCGGAACATTCGTAATACTTAACAACGAATCTTGAAATGAAAAATCGGGTTTGTAATTCAGAAAGAACGAACTCTGATTGCCGCTTAAAGCAAAACCAAAATGATATTTTCTGTAATCGAATTTGGCTAAGTTCATTGCAGCGCGATCGCGTTGCGCAAACGCTGCAAATGCAATGAAGCTAAATAATAATGCTGCGACTAATTTTTTCATTGTAGTTCTTTCAACATAACGGTTCTAAAAATCCAAGGCACAATCAGAGCGAAAATAAGTGAACTTAACATCATTCCTGAAATGCCAGCTGCAACTACCGTTTTCACCGAAGTCATGGTGTTAACGCGTTCAATGTAGCTTTGTTGTATCTCTTCTTTTGTTAAATCTTTCAGTTGCTCATTGGTAGAAGTTATGGCATTCACTTCTTCCGGGGTGTCCAATGCCTCTTCAAGTAATTTGTAATCGGCAGCACGCTTAATGCTCATGTCGTTCGATGCTGAATAATAAACACCAATCGAAAGTCCAATGGCTACGCCATAAGCAACACCCGCGCGCAAAGACAATTTGAAATCGTCGAAATAACTTCTTACTTGCGGCTCCGAGCTGTACGTTTTGTATAGGGTTATCACTATCAATGACAGCAAAAAAACGAGATTCAAGAGTACACCTTTAGGCTGTGCTCCGGCATAATCGTAAGCAAAGTAATGACCTAGCGCAAAGCGCAATCCCAACCACAATATCGCTAACGAAAGGGCATAGGCCCAGATACGCCAAGTGCTCATTACGAATTCATGGTTACTAAGAACTCTTCGTTCGATTTGGTTCGCTCAATGCGATCTTTCACGAACTCCATGGCTTCAACCGGATTCATATCTGCAAGGTGTCTGCGAAGAATCCACATACGTTGAAGGGTGTCCTTGTCTTGCAACAAATCTTCGCGACGTGTTCCTGAAGAAAGAATATCAATGGCAGGGAAAATACGTCGATTGCTAATCTTACGATCCAATTGCAATTCCATGTTACCCGTTCCTTTGAATTCTTCGAAGATTACTTCGTCCATTTTACTTCCAGTATCTACCAAGGCCGTTGCAATGATCGAAAGCGATCCGCCGTTTTCAATCTTTCGCGCAGCTCCGAAGAAACGTTTTGGTTTTTCCAAAGCATTCGCTTCAACACCACCTGATAATACCTTTCCGCTTGAAGGCGCTACAGTATTGTATGCACGCGCTAAACGTGTAATTGAATCTAAAAGAATACACACATCGTGTCCGCATTCTACCAAACGTTTTGCTTTTTCCAAAACAATGTTGGCAATCTTTACGTGACGCTCTGCGGGCTCATCGAAGGTAGAAGCAACCACTTCACCTTTCACGCTACGCTTCATGTCTGTTACCTCTTCCGGACGCTCGTCAATGAGCAATACGATCAAGTAAGTTTCAGGGTGATTCATTGCAATGGCATTCGCAACGTCTTTCAACAAAGTAGTCTTACCTGTCTTCGGTTGAGATACAATCATACCACGTTGGCCCTTTCCAATTGGAGCAAACAAATCCATGATGCGCATGCTGACATTGTTGTTGTTGTCTGCCAAATGGAAACGCTCTTGTGGGAACAATGGCGTTAAGAATTTAAATGGAATACGATCACGAACCCAAGCTGGATCACGGCCGTTAATATTGTCGATACGAATCAAAGGGAAATATTTTTCACCTTCTCTTGGCGGACGAATAGCTCCACGAATGGTATCACCCGGCAATAATCCGTAAGTTTTGATTTGTTGTTGAGACACATACACGTCATCCGGAGAATTCAAATAATTGAAATCCGATGAACGCATAAATCCGAATCCGTCTGGCATTACTTCCAACACACCTTCGGCCATAACCAATCCATCGAAATTGTATCCGTGCTCGTCGGGCATTCCTCTGCGCTGACGGTCTGGACGCACAAGGTTCTCTTTTTGCTCAGGTCTCTCAGGACGATCGTTTCTTTCCGGGCGATCTTGTCCTTCCGGACGCTCAGGTCTGTTTGGTCTTTCCGGACGGTCTTGTCCTTCGGGACGGTCAGGTCTGTTAGGTCTTTCCGGACGATCTTGTCCTTCTGGACGGTCAGGTCTGTTCGGTCTTTCTGGACGATCCTTTTGTTCAGGACGTTGGTTTTTCTGATTCGGATGTTGTGGACGTGGTTGTCCGTCTTTCTTCGCTAATACTAAAAATGGAATTTCAGGTTTGGTTTCTACTGCAGGAGCAGATTCTTCTACTTGTTCATTTTCTTGTTCGGTTGGAATATCATTCGCAACTTCTTCCTTCGCAGGTATCTCTTCTTTTTCAGATGCCTTGTATGGTTTTCTTTCACGCGTTTTCTTCGGACGGTCAGAAGACTCATTTAATTCCGAAGCTGCACTTGACTCATTGGCTTCAACAGCTGTTGGAGCGGGAGCCGCAGCAGGAGCGGAAGAGATTGACTGACGATCCATAATGGTGAGAACCAAATCTTGCTTCTTTAATTTTTCTGCATTTGCAATGCCTAAATTTTCAGCAACAGATTTTAGTTCTGCCACTTTCATGGCGTTTAATGTTAAAATATCGTACATGTAGGGGAAATGAAATTCAAAATGTAATGTTGGGAATTCGAAAGCGAAATGCTTTCAGCGATGCAAGGATACAACGCATTTGGTATATTTTCAAAAAAAAATTAACGGACAATCTCGGAAACATTTTTCTTGATGTTTTGAGAGATTTTCTCAATGGGAACGTCGTTTTCGTCGCCGCCGAACGGATCTTCAATTTCTTCCGCAATAAGCTCTAAACTGCCCAATACATAAAAGATGAAAATGGAAAAAGGAATAACATAATTCCCTAGGGTAGAGCTGAACACCCAAGGCAGTGTAATGATGTAGAATAATATGAATTTCCGAAGGAAAGAGCTGTATGAATACGGAATAGGTGTGTTCTTAATGCGTTCGCAAGCACCGGCTACTTCCAGGAAGTTCGATAATTCAGAATTGATAGAAAGCAATTGACTGTCTGAAATGACATTTTCTTGTTGCAGTTTGTAGGTGCGCTTGTGAATGAGCGAGGCTATGTAGTTCGGTTTGTGCTGAACATCTGCTGGCATTTCAAAATCTACTGAAAAATCTTGATCTAATTCTATTCGAGTCTTCTCTAAAAGCAAGTGTTGTGAAAGAGTCATTGCAAACAACGGAATACTCTTTCTGTAAAAATTCCGATTCTCGGCGTCGTTAAATGGAAGTATGCCGTTCATCTTCGAAGCCAAGTTTCTACTGCTGTTGGTTAAACTTCCCCACAGTTTTCTTCCTTCCCACCAGCGATCATAAGCCGTGTTGGTGCGGAACACCAACAACAAACTCATAACAGTTCCTAAAATGGTGTGCAGAATGGTAAGTTTCGAAATCTCACTGTTTGAATCAATATGCCAATATTCCTTTTCCACATATCGAACACCATAAGCGTATAGCCCAAGCGCAATCATCAGAAAACCGAGCTGTCTGAATGTGTCTGATTTGTGAAAGCTGAATAAGAAATGAACCCAATCAGATGGTTTGTAGCTGATCATAGTTTGTGTAGTAAAAGTTCTTTCCATTCTGCAACACTGGCTTTCATGGAATATTTGTTTTGAAATTTATGTTGAAGGTCAAGAGCCCACTTCGCACGAAGGGTGTCGTCTTGTATTACATCTAGGAGTGTTGAAGAAAGGTCTTCCGGATTCTTTGGTTGGAAAAGAAATGTTTCATTTCCCAATATTTCAGCCGTACCTGCCGTGTCGCTTCCAATAACAGGAACTCCGCTCGCCATGGCTTCAATGGTCACTGTACCGAATGTTTCCTCCCAGCTGGGGACAATCACTAAATCAAAAGCACCATACAATTTTTGCATGTTCGATTGATGGGGAAGGAAGGATATTTTATCTTGAAGATGATAGCGCTCAATGGCTTCGTTCAATTTTAGAACGTATTCGTCGGCTTCATTTTTTGTTTTGTCACCAATGAAAACAACATGTATGTTTTGCTCAGTTTCCTTTAACAACGAAAGAGCTTGAATGACTTCAATCTGACCTTTCTTTTCGTCCAACCTTCCAACTACACCAACAAGAAATTTGTTAGAAGATAAATTCAGAAATTTACAGGCTTCGTCTTTGGTATGAATGGAAGCACTGTCTATGTTGGTTCCCAGCGGTATAACGTGAAGTTTCTTTTCAGAAAAGTTGGTGTGTGAAAGCACTTGCTTCTTCATGTAATCCAAAGTAGAAACCCAAGCGTCTATTCTATTGAAACGAAACGAATGCAAGAAATCTTTTTTCGAAACACCCAGTTGCATGGCCTGGTGGTAAACCAACTTGATTTTTCCGGAAGAGAAAAATTTCACCCATCCTAAAAAATCAAGATCGCGATTATCGCGAAAATGGACAATCTCAATTCCGTCTTTTTGAAAAATCTTAGCCAGACTTCGCGCACGCTTGAAGTCGAAATATTTTTTGTTTCGCGTTATCGCTTGAATCGGCAATCCAGTTTCAGCAGCTGATTTGAAGAAAGAACTTCCATCAACACCGTAAACTTGAATTTCGAATTTCTCTTGTTGAAGGGCTTGCGCATAGCGAACGCTATTCATCTCCAATCCGCCCCAACTAATAGAGCTGCAGTAAAATCCAATTTTGAGTAAGCGAGGAGATTGGCTCATTCGTCAAACACGTCTAAGAGCATCAATGCTTCAGAAAGTTCGCCTTCGGTCTTGAAGTCTTTTTGAATTCGCGCTAAGCGTTTTCCTTCTTTGTATAATTCAATGGACCTCTCGGTATTTGAAACGACTTCGTGCAGTTGTCCGGTTTTGAAATAAGTCGGAAGATATTCGGGCTGCTCAACGATAAGTCTTTCCAGTATTGCAATCGCTTGGTCGAACTGTTCTAGCTTTTCGTATTCAAGGGCAGAGGCGTAGTGAAGAAACGGGTCGTTCGGATGGGTTTCTAACATCTTTAGAATCTGATCCAAGCGGTTGTTCGACATACTTATTTTTTTTCGATTTCCGCAGTAATGCTTCTGTCGTGGAGAGCAGTGCACATGCGTTCCATCTCTTTGTAAGGTCCCGATTTAACTACAGTTTTTCCAGTAGTGTGAATAAGCAAAGCACATTGCTCTGCCTGAATCCATTCATGCTTACAAATTGTCATGAGTGCATGAATGACATGATCGAAGGTATTGACATCGTCGTTGAAAACAACAATTTGGTATTGTTCGTCGGTAACGACTTCTAACAATACTTCTTCTTCAGTTTCGGTTTGATTGAAAATATTCATACCATGCAAAATTAAAGAAGTTTTTCAAAATCGAATCGTGAGCTTTTCAACACTTAACAGGGTATTAATGTTTGTTAAGTAGTTTGGTTGTTATTTAGCAAAAATAATGGAAAATTTGAACAGAATGGACAATTCGAACAATGTGATAGTGTCAGATACCGCGAAGATTCGCGTGTTGATTATTGAAGATGACGAATTGGTGCGTGCGCTTCTTGAAGTGATTATCACAGATCTTGGTCATAATATCGTTGCTTCAGTAGACAATGCGGTTGACGCATTGGTGGCCTATTCCGTTCACAACCCCCATGTTGTTATCTCTGATATTGAAATCAAAGGAAACATTGACGGAATCGAATTGGCTAAGAAACTTCTTCAGATTAGAAAATGTCAGTTGCTCTTTTTAACTGGAAATTCAAATTCAGATACGTTTAATAAAGCAAAGAAATTAGCGCCGCTCGCGTTTATATCGAAGCCCATCGTTCGACTCGAATTGGAACGAAGCATTGATTTAGCGGTAGAACATTCCAACGAAACAATAGGATTCGTGACGGAAAGAATGCCTGGTAAACTGTAAGATTTCTCTAAAAGAAATACAGGCTAAACTTCCTCAAAACGATTTCGTTCAAGTCAACCGCAGCTCTGTCATAAATCTCAATTGCATTGAAGACATTGACATGGCGCGTCAAATGATTAAAATGCCTTCTGCTGAAATCAGTATCGGACGCAATTTCAAGGAAGCTTTATTGAATCGTTTGAACCTTATTTAATTCTTTCGTCAGAATCTTTCGATAGAATCTTTGGCTTCGCAATCGTCCCTTCTCTTAACTTTTCTTCCCCTTTCTTACCGTCTCTTAACTTTTCTTACCTCTTCTTACCTCTTCTGTTTAAACAATTCAAACTGCGAAGGCACATTACGCGTTGGCCAAAAGTTGTTATTCAATTCAACGTCTGCGGTTTCTAATAATGGGTCTAATGCAATGTTGGTTACTTTCTTCCCGAAACGGAAGACCTTGCTAGCAGAGGCTTCAGACATCTTCCAGATTTCAGCAGGGATACGTTCAATCTGCTTGGTTCCATCTTCAAACGTGAATTCGAAAATTACCGGCATAAGTAATCCACCTATGTTTTCTACTGTTAACTCATAGAAGTAATTCGTTTCGTTCAAAAGCTTTTGCTCTTCTGGAGTCAAGTTCTTTTTGTACTCTTCGTATCTCTTTTCGTCTTCAGCAGTTACTGCATAAGGATTGTCATCGTTGTACTTGTCACGAGTAACAGGATTCTGATCAACAATTGGAATAATACCCTCTTGCTTATCACGCGTTAACGAAATGTCTGCCGGCTGCGCATCTGCTTTAGATTTCAATAATGCTTTTTCAACTTTCGGGTCGTGACCGTTAATGGTGAACTCGCGAACACTTTTCAAATTCATGTCGCAATGTTCAGTGGTATAGAACCAACCTCTCCAGAACCAATCCAAATCAACCGCACTCGCATCTTCCATGCTGCGGAAGAAGTCTTCAGGAGTCGGGTGTCTGAACGCCCATCTTCTGCAATATTCTTTGAACGCATAGTCGAACAACTCTCTTCCCATAATGGTTTCGCGAAGAATATTCAATCCGGTTGCAGGCTTTCCGTAAGCGTTGTTTCCAAATTGATAAATGCTTTCAGAGTTAGTCATAATTGGAGACATCTTTGTTTTATCTCCTTTCATGTAGTCGACGATGTTTCTTGCTGGACCGCGACGAATAGGGAATTCACGATCCCATTCTTTTTCTGCCAAGTATTCGCAGAAGGTGTTCAACCCTTCGTCCATCCATGTCCACTGACGCTCGTCGCTATTGATAATCATGGGGAAGAAGTTGTGTCCCACTTCGTGAATGATAACGGAAAGCATTCCTGTCTTTGTTCCTTCACTGTAGGTTCCGTCTGCTTCAGGTCGTCCACCGTTAAAGCAGATCATTGGGTATTCCATGCCAATCCATTTTGCGTGAACGCTAATGGCAACCGGATAAGGGTAGTCGATTGTGTGAGCACTGTATGATTTCAAGGTATGCGCTACAACACGCGTGCTGTATTGCTCCCACAGAGGATTGCCTTCTTTCGGATAGAAGCTCATGGCCATTGGTTTTTTGCCGTTGATGTCTACCGACTGTGCGTCCCAGATGAATTTTCTTGAAGTTGCAAAAGCGAAGTCGCGAACGTTTTCAGCTTTGAACACCCAAGTCTTCATAGCTTTCTCATGTCCTTTCTCACGCGCAATCGCTTCGTCTTGTGTGCAAATAATAACAGGCTCAGTGCTTGTTTTCGCTTTGTTGTAACGTGAAAGTTGATCGGCAGTCAAAACGTCTTTCGGATTTTGCAATACCCCAGATGCTGCTACAATGTGGTCTGAAGGAACAGTTAATGCTACTTCATAATTTCCGAAATCAAGCGTGAATTCACCCGATCCTAAAAACTGTTTGTGCTGCCATCCGCTGTAATCCATATAGGCAACCAAACGCGGGTAGTATTGCGCAATGGTGTACAAGTAGTTCTTATCGGTATCGAAATATTCATAACCGCTTCTTCCGCCCAGACGCATACGGTCGTTGATGTTGTAGTTCCAATTAATTTGGAAAGAGTATGATTGTCCAGGTTGAATTGGCTTTGGTAAGTCAATGCGCATCATGGTTTGATTCACAATGTATGGCAAGTCTTTTCCTGAAGCATCCGCTACTTTATCTAATTTGAAACCTCCGTCGAACCATGGATACAAATCAATAAGGTCATTGGTTTGCATTTGATCGCTAATCTTCATTTGCTCAATCTTCGCCGTGTTGTTGTCTTTCGCGTAGATGTTCTGATCGAGCTGAATCCACAAGTAATACAACACATCCGGAGAGTTGTTGTGGTAGGTGATAACTTCTTCACCGTGGATCTTTTGAATGTCGTCGTCTAAACGAATCTTCATTTTATAATCGACTTGCTGCTGCCAGTAGTCTGTTCCCGGAGCACCGCTCGCTGTGCGATAGGTATTCGGAGTGGCCATTTCATCGGGACCCAATTGACGGAACTTGTCGTTCCAAGGATTCACCTGTGGCTGTGCAAAGGCGTTGAAGAAGGCAACAGATAAAACGGTTGCAACAAAAAATTGACGAAGATTTAATTTCATAGCGTCGCTAAAATACGAAAGGAGAGGGGTTTACAAGGAAAGAAAATCTTTCAATTTAGAAGCAGTTTCCAACGCCTTCGCGTGTGGGTAATTTTTGTCTTGAAACTTCGAAACAGCCTGTATTCCTCTCGTGGCATTGAGCAACCACACTTCTTGCGCTTGTTGAAGGTTGGAAAGTGTGCACGCTTGTTCAGTTAAATCTTTTCCGGATTGTTGAAGTAAATCTTTCAAAGCATGCTTCATAGTACTGTCTACACATCCGCTTGAAAGCGGAGGAGTGAACAACTGATTTTTTTTCAACCACACCAACGAACTCCACGTTCCCTCGGCAATTTCATTTTTAATATTTGGAAGTAGACACTCGTTCCAATTGTTTTCTTTCGCTTCCATGGCCGCGAAGACATAAGGAAGCGCGTTTAATGTTTTCAAATATGAAAAGGCATGGGCATACAAAACAGTTTGTGTGGAAAGCCCCACTTCCTTCAACAAAGAAAAATAAGAACCGAATGAATGTTCGGTAACTTCAATCAAAAAACTACATTCGTTTTGAAGGGGAGTATAACGTCCTTCGCTTGTTCTGAAAAAACTCACGCGAGCAATTCCAGCTTGAATATGATTTAATCGAAACGTTTCGGTGATTTGGTTTTCAATTTGTGAAAATGAAAAGGTTGAAGGCTCGAACTTAAAGAATTTGTTTGAGGCTTCTATGCGATTGAAATGATGTTTGAAAAGGGGTAGACGGTTGTTTTCGAAACGAATGGTTTCGAAAAATCCGTCTCCGTATCGGAAGGCGCGATTGGTTCGAACATCGAGAAGAAGTTCGGTTTCTTCGACATAAGTACCGTTCCAGCAGACCAACATGAATTAAAGCGCTTTAACGTATTCCAACAAATCTCCGTTCTGCTTCATCTGAATTCCGCGAACGCCTGCGGCATTGGCGCAAAGCACATCGCGATCACGATCTCCGATCATAACACTCGCGTCTTTGTCGAACTTATACTTCGCACAAGCGCGTTCTACCCAAAGGCCTGCAGGCTTGCGTGAGAGCGAGTTGCAGATATCTGGGTGATGAATGGAGTAGAAGAATTCCAGAATTTCAACGTTGTTCTTTTTGCATTCCGATTGGAAGAAATCGTGAATGCGGTCGACCTCTTCTTTGGTGTAGAGACCGCGAGAGATGCCTGCTTGATTGGTTACCACAACCAATTCGAATCCTTTGGAAACTGCTAGCTGCAAGGCTTCCATAACGGTAGGAAGAATCACGAATTCATCGAGTGAATAGGTGTAATCTCCGGGGTCGTGGTTTATGACTCCGTCTCTATCGAGGAACAACGCTTTTCTCATGTTATACTTTTTTCAAGGTTCGAAGGGTAAGCACGAGTGCTAGCAACGTGAAGATGGCACCGAGCATAAAGGCTGCTCCGGGAAAATTCACCACCGCGTGATCACTGGCGAAATAGGCGTAGGTCTGTGTCATGACAAGTGGTCCTAAAAACGCAGTAATACTTACCATCGAAGAAAGTGCGCCTTGCATTTCGCCTTGCTCATTCAAGGGCACTTGATTGCTCATGTATCCTTGAAGCGAAGGCGTGGAGATACCGCCAATGCAATAGGGAATGAGAATGATGTACATCATCCATCCGGCATTCGCGAACGAAAACAGAATTAAACCCACTGCCGCGAATGCCATTCCGATCACGATCGATTTCGTTGGTCCCCAAACTCTGCTCGTATAACGAATCAGTCCTCCTTGGACCAACGAGATGAGCACGCCCACCGCACCTAGCGAATATCCAACATCGGCGTTATCCCAATGGAATTGGGCCTTTCCAAAAAACGACCACGTACTCTGAATGGCAAAGCTGCCAAGATATAAAAAGAAGAAGGCCACAATAAGCCCCATAAATCCCTTGTATTGGCCTAAGCGTTTTAAGCTGGTAAACGGATTGGTTCTTTTCCAATCGAAACTTCTCCGGTTTTCAACCGGATGAGATTCTGGAAGAATGAATACGCCGTAGACGAAATTCAACAAAGACAAGATTGCTGCGGCGTAGAAGGGAAAGCGCGCACCCATGTTACCAAGCAGCCCGCCTATAACAGGACCTAAAATAAATCCCAATCCAAAGGCTGCGCCAAGCATTCCGAAATTCTGTGCGCGCTTTTCCGGAGTAGAGACATCGGCAATATAAGCCGTTGCCACCGTGAAGCTCGCGCCCATAATTCCACTTA
>JBILTL010000033.1:0-17926 GCA_044371535.1 Flavobacteriales bacterium
GCGAAAGTACGAAATCAAAAAGCCTTTGTAAAGACCTTTTTCACCGAGTCGTCACTAAAATGCTCATTAACAGCACTATAACTAGGGTAAAATAACTTCACCCAGTCCATTGGAGTCTTTGCTTCTTCCACACGAAACGGAAAACTCTCGGTTCTTCGAAGCGCGCTCAAGTATCCACCAACACCCAATCTTTGTCCAAAATCGTTTGCAATGGAGCGGATGTATGTTCCTTTCGAACATCGAATGCAGAACGACACCTCCTTCCCATCAAAATCATTCAACTCGAACGATTCAATGGTAATTAAGTTCTCGCGCATCTTCACTTCTTCATTCTTTCTGGCCATTTCATAAGCTCGAACTCCATCTATTTGCTTGGCGCTATAAACGGGCGGCATTTGAAGTTGTTCTCCGATAAAGGTCTTCGCGACTTCCTCCAATCTTTCCAAAGTCAAATGTTCTGTAGATTGAAAATTCCCGGGCAATGTTTCTTTATCGAAACTCGGGGTGGTTGCACCCAAAACAATTCTTCCGGTATACTCCTTCGTTCCTCCTTGAATATCAGAAATAGACTTGGTCATCTTACCTGTACAAACAATCAAAAGTCCTGTTGCCAGGGGATCTAACGTTCCTGCATGTCCGATTTTAAATTTCGGGAACTTCCCTTCACTTCGTAGAATCCACTTCAGTTTTCCCACCACATCGAAACTTGTCCAATTGAGGGGTTTATCGACCAACAAGATTTTTCCTTCTAGCAATTCTTCGGCGTGCGAAATAGTGCAGTGTTTCAAAAAATCACTCATGCCTCTTGCTGCATTAATTCTTTGGCGGTTTGAAGCGCAGCAGCGCCCGCTTGATCACCACCTAACATGTGAGCCAACTCCTTTTCACGTTCAGACAAACTCAGCTCTTGTAGGTCACTCACTGTCGTCTCTCCTTCCACTCGTTTGGTAACTCTGAAATGCTGATGAGACTTAGATGCTATTTGTGGCAAGTGCGTAATAACCAACAGTTGCGCAGAAGCCGACATTTCACGCAGCAAAGCCGCAATGCGATTTCCTGTTTCTCCACCTACTCCTTGATCTATTTCATCTAAAATCAAAACAGGCATTTCATTCAAATGCGCAGTTGCTGCCTTAATGGCTAACATCACACGCGATATTTCTCCTCCCGAAGCGACAGACTTAATGTCTTCAAAAGGCTGACCTTTATTCGCTGAAAAAGCGAAACGCAAATTCTCAGCACCGTATAAATGCAATTCCGAAGTTCCTGTCACTTCGATTTGGAATTGCGCATGAGTCAAATTCAATTTATTCAAGGAAGCAGAAATCGCCTTCTCAGCTTCTTTCACGCCTTTCATGCGCAAATGAGACAACTTCGTTGCCATTTCTTTACACTGTTGCTCAAGCTGAGCAACTTCCTTTTCTTTATTCTGAATTGAAGTTTCCAACGTCTCGGTCAACTGAGCATCCTGCTCCAACTTCAACTTCAATTCATTCAAGGCGTCAATGCTATTCACATTGTGCTTTCGGAACATCTTGAAGACAAAACTCAAGCGCTCCTCAATTGCCGCCGCACGTTCCGGATCCATCGTTACCGAATCTGAAAAACGCTGCAAGTCAATGTCAACCTCACGAAGCTCAGCAATCACAGATTCCAACTGTGAAGAAAACTCTTGCAGTTTAGTATGACCCCCTTCCCACTTCATCAATTGTTGCTTCGCCATTTTCAATTGCTGAAGCACATTGCTATCGCCTTCGCTCAACATATTCGAAACGGCGTGCAGCGATTCTAAAAGTTCACCAGAATTTTGTTGAAGGTTCAACTCGCTCTCCATTTCGGCCACGTCGTATGCACTAAAATCTTCTTGAGACAATTCGTTCAATTGAAACAAACGATAGTCCTCAGTCGCCTTTTCCTTGTTTAATTGAAGACGTAAATTCTCTAATTCTTCTTGAGTCTGACGCCAATTCAAAAAGCTCGTTTTGTATGATGTCCAAATTTCCTTCGACTTTGAAAACGCATCCACCATTTCATAATGAAACGCCTTTCTAAACAACAACGCGTTTTCATGTTGTGAATGCAAATCAACCACCTGTTCAGTGAATTGCTTCAGCACCGTTAACGTCACCGGAGTGTCGTTAATGAAGGCTCTACTTTTCCCTTTGTTGTTTACTTCTCTGCGAACAACCGTCTCCTCCGAAAAATCTAAATCATGCTCTTGGAAAAAAGTATCAAAGCGTGACTTCGAAATAGCGAATACCGCTTCAACGGTGCATTTCTCCTGGCCCACGCGAATACTTTTCACATCTGAACGGTCGCCTAAAAGCAATGCAAAGGCATCCAATAAAATCGATTTTCCACTTCCGGTTTCACCAGTAATGGCAACGAAACCCTTATTGAAGTTCACGTGCAGTGATTCAATAAGAACATAGTTACGGATATGAAGCGATTTTAGCATTCAGCGAATTTAGTGCTATGCCCTATTTATTGACGAAAAAAGTTATGCCTATTTCTGTAAAATACGATCGTATTTCGCAATGTTACCCGGGTCTAAACGCTTACAGAGCTCGGCGATTGGCGTTTTTTGTTCATCGGGCAATGGCTTGAATATATTCACAATCTCGTCGCCTTTTGCATAGTAAAACACTTGCATATTATACGACGATGGCTTGATCTTATGAATGTTGTTTAATCCGTTTAAGGCATCAATAATATTGTTCGTTGCTGTCGCACGTTCGGTGTACATCTTGTCTAAACCTTGACGGTGATAAACATAACTTGCTTCACGAAGCGGGCTGAATGTTTCAGTAAGAATATTCTCGATTAACCAGTATCTGTTTTGCTGACCCTTCTCTCCGCTCGAGCGCCATCCTGGCTCAGGTGCGTTTTGTGCATTGGTAACAATGGTTTGACAAAGCAAGAAATAATCTGTTCCTCCCTCCGGTGCAAAAGAATCGTAGTCGCTAGCTAGAATATACAATGCGTAAAAAGCAAGCACACTGCTCAAGTTATCTCTGTGTTGATCGGGTGACCATTGCAATTGAGTGTTTTCTTGAAACTGAAATGCCAAGTTGCGGTCGTTGATAGAAACCAGTGGTGTCTTGTAATCTGAATTGTAAACGGGCCTGCTTGATCCCACTTGAATAGTCCCTTCGAAATCGCGCTGACTGTTTTGTTTTTCAATCGTAATTTGAATGGTACACGGAATGCGTTCCTCTTGTTGCCACTGGTCTTTAGACCACTTCCTTCCATTTAAAAATTCTTCAATTGCACGCTCCATAGTTTGAAAAACCTCCGGACCAGAAATCATAATTCTTGGTGGAATAATTTTCACATCGCAATTCAACTCCTGAGCAAATACAGGGAATGAAAGGAAAAATAAAATGAAGTATGCTATGCTTTTTTTCATTGAAAGAGGTCTGCTATTTCATTGGAAATAATTTGTGCTATTTCCGATTTCGATTTTAAAGATATTTCTTTTTTACTTCCGTTGGAATGAAAAAGAGTAACAGCGTTGTTGTCTGAACCAAAATGGACCCCCTCAGTTCTGAGTGAATTCAGCACAAGCATATCGGCATTTTTTCGTTGCAATTTGGAAAGCGCATGCGCCTCTTCATTTTCTGTTTCCAATGCGAAGCAAATCAATTTTTGATTCGCGTTCTTACTCTTGCCCAAGGCAGCGGCTATGTCTTCTGTTTCTTCCAAGCGCAGCTCTAACGGCGAATCTTTCTTCTTTATTTTCTCAGTGCTCACATTTGCCGGACGATAATCTGCAACAGCTGCGGCAAGCACAGCTATATCGGAATTTTGAAAAACGTGAGTACATGCCTCGAACATTTCTTTGGCACTTTCCACTCGAATAATTTTTATTCCATCTGGAACACTTTCGTGAACGGGACCTAAAACCAAAGTAACATCCGCTCCTTGGGTGCGAAGGGCTTGAGCAATAGCAATACCCATTTTTCCACTCGATCTGTTTCCAATAAAACGAACAGGGTCAATAGCTTCATAAGTCGGACCCGCATTCACCATAGCGCGAAGCCCTTTCAATCGTTGATTCGGATTGAAATGTGAAACCACCATGCTTAATATTTCTTCGGGCTCTGAGAGCCTTCCTTTTCCAATTAAACCACTTGCTAATTCGCCATACCCTGGAGCTAGAACGGTGCAACCCATGGACGCAATGCGTTTCAAATTGTCTTGAGTCCCTGCGTGTTCCATCATATCGTGATCCATGGCCGGAGCGAAAAACAACGGACACTGTGCGCTCATGAGAACCGCTAGCAGGTAGGAATCGCACATACCTGCGGCATACTTTGCAAGTGTGTTCGCAGTGCAAGGCGCGACAAGAATAAGATCAGCCCACAGGGCCATTTCAACGTGATTGTTCCAAACGCCATTCAATTCACTTTCAGTGAAATCAGAACACACGGGGCGCTTAGACAATGTGCTGAACGAAAGTGGTTGAATAAAGTCATGTGCCGATTTGCTCATAATCACTTTCACATCTGCCCCTTCCTTAACGAGTAAACGCAGCAAGAAAAGCGCCTTGTAGGCACTAATCGATCCGGTAACGGCGAGTACAATTTTCTTTCCTTTCAACACGGAGTAAACCTAATAAAAAAACCCCGAAAATTCGGGGTTTTATAGAATTCAATTCAATTTTATTTTTCGTCTTCTGGGTAACGGAAAAACACTTTTCCTTCTTCCAATTCTTGAATAGCAATGCTGTGGGCTTTTGGAAGTCTTTCGTAGTGACGAGAGATTTCAATTTGCTCACGGTTTTCGAAAACCTCTTCCAAGTTGTCTTGGTTGCTTCCAAACTCTTCCAACTTCTGGCTCAATTCTTCTTTCATTTCACGAGCAATTTGAGAAGTACGCTTGTTCAAAAGAACTATGGTTTCAAATAAGTTTCCGTCAACCTTTTCATACAACTCGTTTGTATTGCGAGTGATGGTTGTTTTAGCAGCAGTTGAGTTTTTATAGTTGCTCATAATAATTCTATTTAGTCGTTAGTTTCGCCACCATTTTTTCACTCTTAAGATAGTAATCTTCAGCACTATCTAAGGATTTACTTTTTGGAAAAGCGGATACAAAGGTAATATAAGATTCCATTGTTTCCCTATAACGTTCCAATTTCTTTGTGTCAATGCTTCCTTCAGCCAATAAAAACTTGCTTTCGATAATCAAAAGCATCGCTTGTTCACGGTATGCCGACTGCGGATATTTCTTCAAGAACTCTTGCAAACTGCTCGATGCAGCCTTGTACTTCATCGTTTGTACATACAACTCCGCCACTTCAAAATCTTTCTTTTCAATCTTGAAATTCAAATCGCGAATCATGCGATTCGCTGAATCACGCAGAGCACTGTTCGGATATTGATCGAGGAAATACTGTAATTCGTCTACCGCAGTTTTGGAATCGGTCTGGTCTAGCGTGTATGATGGAGAAAGCTTGTAGCTGCACAACGCCGCCATGAACGAGCACTCCTCAGCCTTTGGACTTGAAGTAAACGATTTTGCGTAGGACTTGAAATAATAATTACCCATGTAATAGTCTTTCAGACAATAATGAGTCTTTGCGAAATAATAATAGACTTCTTCCGACTGTTGGGTTCCGCGCGTCAAACCAATTAGCTCTTCCAGCATTGGTAAGGCTTTGTAACATTCGCCTTCCTCGTAATACTTCTTGGCATTCGCCATTTTCTTAATAGGATCTGTTTCCTTCAAGGCTTTACTGTATTCAGTACAACCCGAAACCGCAGTTACGACAATAAATAAGAGGACTATAAATCTTTTCATTTCCAGCGCAAAAATAGGGTTTTGCGGTCAAGTAACGGCAAAAGAATCACAATCGTCTGTTCACAAGATGATAATTCACAGGTCACAATAGAGAATTCCTCATTATTTTTGTTTTTCTAAAATTTTACGACAGTGGATATATTTGAAAAAATCAAGAACAACAGAGGGCCCCTTGGTCAGCACTCGAAAGAATCTCATGGCTACTTTACTTTCCCAAAATTAGAAGGTGAAATCGGCGCTCACATGACGTTCCGTGGTAAACCAGTATTGACTTGGAGTTTGAATAACTACCTTGGTTTGGCGAATCATCCTGATGTTCGTAAGGCAGATGCAGATGCAGCTGCGGAATGGGGAATGGCATACCCAATGGGTGCGCGTATGATGTCTGGTCAAACCAAATATCACGAGCAACTCGAACAAGAACTTGCTGAATTCATGCACAAAGAAGATGCGTTTTTGTTGAACTTCGGATACCAAGGTTGCATGTCTGCAATTGAGGCACTTGTAGGAAGACACGACGTAGTTGTTTACGATAGTGAAAGCCATGCGTGTATGGTAGACGGTGTTCGTCTTCACCAAGGAAAGCGTTTCGTTTTCCAACACAACGACATGGAGAGCTTCGAGAAGATGTTACATCAAGCGAAGCGTGTTACAGATCAAACCGGTGGCGGTATCTTGGTTATGACCGAGGGCGTTTTCGGAATGGCTGGTGACCAAGGAAAATTGAAAGAGATTGTTGAGTTCAAAAAAGTAATTCCTTTCCGCTTATTCGTTGACGATGCTCATGGATTCGGTTCAATTGGAAAAGACGGACGCGGTGCTGGTGAGTTCCAAGGAGTTCAAGATCAAATCGACGTTTATTTCGGAACCTTTGCGAAAGCAATGGCGACAGTAGGAGCTTTCGTTGCTTCTGAGGAGCACGTAATTGAGTTCTTACGCTACAACATGCGTTCTCAAATCTTCGCAAAAGCTCTTCCAATGCCAATCGTAATTGGTGCGTTGAAGCGATTAGATATGATTCGCACCATGCCTGAACTACAAGACAACTTGTGGAACATTGCACGTGCGCTTCAAAGTGGATTGAGAGAGGCTGGGTTCGATATTGGACATACCAACAGTGTTGTTACTCCAGTATTTTTGAAAGGCTCATTGGGAGAGGCAACCAACGTTACTGTTGAATTACGCGAGACCTACGGAATCTTCTGCTCTATCGTAGTATATCCGGTTGTTCCGAAAGATGTAATTATGTTGCGTCTAATTCCAACAACGGTGCACACGTTAGAAGACGTTCGCTACACCATCGAGTGTTTCTCGAAAGTACGCGAGAAGTTAGCAGCGGGAGAATACAAAGCTGAGAAGATTGCTTCTTGGGGATAAAAGAAAGGATTAAAATTTAACTTATAAAATTGGCTTCTTCGGAAGCCAATTTATTTTGATGAGCTATATTTAACACATGAAAAAATTCTACCATTTAACTTTTGCCTTGGGAACAGCTGGAATGCTTTTCTTCGCTGGAATTGAATCTGACAACGGAAAAGCGGGTGCTACAGGTTCTCCAGGAGAACAAACCTGCAGTCAATCGAATTGTCACACCGGAAGTACAGACAATTCTATGGGCGGTTCTGTAACATTGACGTCAACTGATTTAGTGAACTGGGAATACACTCCGGGACAAACGTATACGCTCACTGCTACTGTGTCACAACAAGGAAGATCTTTGTTTGGAATTGGTCTTGAGGCTTTACTTCCATCAGGTGCAAATGCGGGGAACCTTGTTCCTGGCACTGGAACCACAACTAAGAACGCAACGATCGCAGGAAACTCTAGAAAGAACATCGTTCACAACATGAATGCGGGTGCAACAGCTAATGCGCATTCCTTTACATTCACTTGGACCGCTCCGGCTACAGATGTCGGACCCATTACAATCTATTACGCTGGTAACGCAACCAACAACAATGGTATGAAGACAGGCGATTATATTTACAATGCTTCTCAAGTTGTTACCCCAGCGGGTGTAAATGTTCAAGAGCAAGTGAATACTCCTTTCACATTTTCATTCTATCCTAATCCAGCTACGGAAAACATTACGGTAAACTATTCCCTTGAGCAATCCGCTAAGGTTACTTATACCATCTATGATTTAACTGGAAAGCAGGTGCAATCAGAATCATCAAACCGTTTCCCAGGAGCTCAACAACAAAACGTGAATGTGAACAGCCTTCAAGCCGGCACATATTTACTAAGCGTGAACGTTAATGGAAATGTGATCACAAAGAGATTTATAAAGAAATAATCTTTCTATATCTCCATAAAAAAAGAGCACCGTGGTGCTCTTTTTCATTGATACAATATCTCTTTAGATGAACATCAAAACTGGTTCTTCCAACATTGCCTTTAAGGTTTGAAGGAATGCAGATCCAGAAGCTCCATCTACTACACGGTGATCGCAGCTTAAAGTCAACTTCATGGTGTGTCCTGGAACTACTGCACCGTTCTTCACAACAGGAACTTCGCGAATAGCACCAACAGCAAGAATACATGCATCTGGTGGATTCACAATAGCAGTGAATTCTTCAATGCCGAACATTCCCAAGTTTGAAATAGTGAAGGTGTTGCCTTCCCAATCCGATGGTTGAAGTTTTTTATTCTTCGCTTTGTCAACGAATACTTTCACTTCTTGATTGATTTGGGCCAATGTCTTGGTGTCTGAGAATCTTACTACAGGAACTAACAATCCTTCATCAACTGCAACTGCAACGCCCATGTGAACGTGGTGATTGTAGCGAATGGTATCGCCTCTCCAAGATGAATTTACTTTCGGATGTTGCTTCAGTGCCAATGAAGTGGCCTTGATAACCATATCGTTGAATGATACTTTAGATCCGGTTGCTGCGTTCATTGCTGCACGCGCTTCAACTGCTCTGCCCATATCAATTTCCATCGTTAAATAGAAATGAGGAGCTGTGAATTTACTTTCAGCAAGACGACGAGCGATGGTCTTACGCATTTGAGAAACATTCTCTTCCGTGTATGACTCAACAGCATTCGCAGATTGAACTGCAGCACCTGCCATAAATGCATCGATGTCTCTTCTTACAATTCTTCCACCATCACCTGAACCAGGAATGTACTGAAGTGGTAATCCTTTGTCCTCAGCTAACTTCTTAGCCAATGGACTTACGCGCATGCGACCGTCGTTAACTGGCTTCGGTGCAGATGCAGGAGCTGAAACAGGAGCAGTTGCTATAGGAGCAGCTGGCTTTGGTGCTTCAACAACCGGTGCAGGAGCAATTGGTGCTGGCGCAGCAACAGGAGCCTCTTCTTTCGCTGCAGGAGCAGCGCCTTCAGCAGCAACAATAGCCGATACATCCTCACCTTCTTTTCCGAATACCGCTAACAATGCATCTACAGCTACGGTCTTTCCTTTTTCTACACCAATGTAAAGAAGAATTCCGTCGACGTAAGATTCAAATTCCATGGTAGCCTTGTCGGTTTCAATTTCCGCCAACAACTCACCACTTTTAACTTTATCTCCCACTTTCTTGTGCCATGCCGCAACGGTTCCTTCCGTCATGGTATCGCTCAACTTGGGCATACGAACTATTTCAGCCATAATTTTTTTATTAGTCGATTACGTAAGGGTAATCGTCGTGAGAATATACGTCTTTATAAATTTCTTCTTTTTCCGGAAGTGGTGAATTCTCTGCGAATTCAACAGAAGCAAGAACTACTGCTTTAATTTCTTCTTCAACCGCTTCTATTTCTTTTTCAGTCATCCATTTGTTATCGCGAATCTTACGCAAAACGAAATCAATTGGATCCTTTTCAATATACTCTTGAACTTCTTCTTTCGTGCGGTACTTCTGAGGGTCACTCATACTGTGTCCCTTGTAGCGGTATGTCTGAATGTCTAACAATGTTGGACCTTCACCTGCTCTTCCTCTTGCAACAGCTCTGTCGAACGCTTCAGCAACAGCTTCCGGATTCATGCCGTCTACAGACTCTGATGGCATTTCAAAGCTAGCACCCAATGTTTTCAAATCGGTAACATTCGAAGTACGCTCGATAGAAGTTCCCATCGCGTACTGGTTGTTTTCAATAACGAAAATGCATGGAATCTTCCATGTCATTGCCATGTTGAAAGTCTCGTACAATGCACCTTGACGTGCAGCACCGTCTCCGAAGAAACAAACAGTAACGTGGTCTTCACCGCGATACTTATCAGCGAAAGCAATACCTGCTCCCATTGGAATTTGAGCACCTACAATACCATGTCCACCAAACAAATTCTTCTCTTTGTCGAACATGTGCATTGAACCACCCTTTCCTTTTGAGAGTCCAGTTGCCTTGCCGTAAAGCTCAGCCATAACTCTATTCGGATCAGAACCCATCACAAGTGGATGAGCGTGGTCGCGGTAGGCTGTAATAACTTTATCTGTTGGCTTAATGGCCTCCATCATTCCAGAAAGAACCGCCTCTTGTCCAATGTACAAGTGACAGAATCCACCGAATTTTTGTTGAATATATAACTGACCGCACTTCTCTTCGAACTTGCGCATCAATAGCATTTCACGATACCATTTTAGGTAAGTTGCTTTTGTAAAGCGCTCTCCTGTAGCGGTTGAGGCTTTTTTAGTTGACTTAGACGCTGTTGCCATAATTTTTTGTTACTTGCAAATATAGTTAGGAAGGCCTTGTACAAAAAGACTTCCTGTAAAAAGTGTACAATGTACACTATCTTATTGTAAAAAATACTATATGGTTTTCTTGAATTGACTCAAGAAGCGCATATCGTTTTCAAAGAAATGTCTTAGATCATCGACTCCGTATCGCAACATCGCAATACGCTCGATACCCATACCGAATGCGAATCCTGAATACTTCTCAGAATCAATTCCAGAAGCGGCTAAAACACTAGGGTCTACCATTCCGCATCCCATAATCTCTAACCATCCTGTTCCTTTGGTAATTCTGTGATCGGCCGGAGTTTCTAAGCCCCAATAAACATCCATTTCCGCACTTGGCTCGGTGAATGGAAAGTAAGAAGGTCTCAATCGAATTTTCGCTTTTCCAAAAAAGGCTTCGGTAAACATTTGTAGCACCTGTTTCATATCTGCGAAAGAAACTCCTTCGTCGATGTACAATCCTTCAATCTGATGGAATTGACAATGTGCACGACTTGAAATAGCCTCGTTTCGGTATACTCTTCCAGGCATAACTATGCGAATCGGTGGCTTGGTGGTTTCCATCACACGAACTTGAACACTACTTGTGTGCGTGCGCAAAACCGTGTCTGGCTGACCTTCCACAAAAAAAGTATCTTGCATGTCTCGCGCAGGATGCTCAGGTGAGAAGTTCAACCCTGAGAATACATGCCAATCATCTTCGATCTCTGGTCCATCTTCCACACTGAATCCCATGCGTTCAAAAATGGAAAGAATCTCTTCGCGTACCAACTGTAAAGGATGTCTACTTCCATGACTCCATTCACCATAAGGGCGAGTAAAATCAGGCACTTCAACATTTCCTTTCTTCGATTTAAATTGAAGTGAGGCCTCGTCGATTTTTTCCTGAACAGAAGTTTTCAATCCGTTCATCACCGCACCAACGGCTTTCTTCTCTTCGTTTGGAATGGCTTTGAACGCCTCGAACAAATCGTTCAAGATACCTTTCCTTCCCAAATATTTTACACGGAAGGCTTCAACCTCCTCGGCATTGCTTAGTTGTGTGGAAGCAACTTCAAGTTTTAGTTGCTCTATTTGCTCAACTAAACTCACTTGATCACCTCCATTTTCATGCTAATGTCCTGCACTGGTCTGTCCCCGGCTGCTGTAGGCATTGAAAGAATCTTGTCTAAAATATCAAGGCCTTCAACCACTTCACCGAATACGGTGTAGTCCATATCCAATTGAGCTGTTCCTCCAATGGTTTTGTATACTTCGCGTTGCTCAGGTGTGTATGCAAAATTTGGATTCTTTTGCTTCACATATTGTTCAACTTGATTGATTTGCGCATCTGTCATGGCTTGACCTTGCGCTATATAGAACTGGCTGCCGCTTGATGATTTAGTAGGATTTACATAATCACCCTGACGTGCAGCTGCCAGAGCACCTTTCTTATGAATGAAGTTTGAATTGAATTCAGCTGGAATGGTATATCCAGGACCACCCATACCCAATTGCGTTCCAGCTGCGGCGCCGCGGCTGTTCGGATCACCGCCCTGAGCCATGAATCCGCGAATGCAACGGTGGAACAATAAATCGTTGTAGAAACCGGATTCCACCAACTTGATGAAATTATCTCTATGCTGTGGGGTCTCATCATAAAGACGAATAACCATATCGCCTAATGAAGTACTAACCTTAATACGTGTGTTGGTGTGATCTGTTTGCATGTTTTTATTTGTTTGATTCTCTTTGTTTTCAATAGGTACAGGCTCTCCAATGGTCAAATTAGAGTTGCCGTTGTTAATGGGTTCTTGCGATTTACATCCTGTTGCATTCAAGAATAAAAGGAAAGAAAAAATGGCAAAACCCCAAAAAGATAGACGTGAATTCATTTTTTTTTCTTTAATTTGTGATACTTAACCGATTAATCGGCCACAAAATTAAGCAAACGTCTATGAAGGCTACACGAACTTTTCAATTTGTTTTTGGAATTTTATTATTAATTGCATCTACAATGACTTTATCCTCTTGTGTAAAAGAGGAGCCAACCATTGCTGTAGTGCGCGTGATAGATGCGAATGGTGATCCTGTTCAAGGTGCTACTGTTCGTTTGTACGGTTCTCCGTCACAAACACCTCCTCCACCGAACGCCATCGCTTTAGATACTACTTTCATTACTGACGCGACAGGTACTGTTACAGTAGATTACTCCGAAGAATACAAATTAGGTCAAGCGGGATTCGCTGTATTGGACATCGAAGCTTACAAAGGTGCTCTTTACGGAGTTGGAATTATCAAGATCGAAGAGCAAGAAACCACTGAGGTTACAATCGAAATCTAATTGATTATGCTTCGTTACCGAAGTATTTCATAATCGCCTTTTTTAATAGAACTTCCTGATCTCCCGGACTCAACACCGGGAGATTTTCTTTTTTAGCGAAATGTGGCCAGCCGTCCACGTCTCTTCCCTCAAACTCATAGTAGCCATAAGGCTCTAGTAATGTACATACCGCTATGTGCATAAGCTCTAGTTTCTGATCCTTTTTGAATTTCAAATCGAAAATACCCAGTTCCTGTAACCCGATTAAAAGAAGAATTGCAGAATAGTCTAGCTTTTCTCCGAAGTTCTTCGATGCTATTTCGAGTGTCTCTTGCCACTTTTTTTCAAATAAATAATCCATGTCGTCTGTGCTTCTAAAAAATATTTTAAAAAAGTTGTAACCTTTTTTGGCGAAGGTAGGTATACCCCTACATAACATACCACGTCATGAAAACTAAATTATTCACCCTAATCGCTCTCCTAGTTTTAACAACAAGCGCATTCGCTCAATCAACTACTCAATTGTTAGATGCTCAATTGTATGTTACAAAGAATAAAGCAGCTGCAAAATACACTCGTACCATTACTAAAGTTGGCGAGTCGCTTTTCCAAGCGCAAATAAACTTCCAAACAGGAGAAGTTATGATGACCGGCACTTATTTAGATGAAGCGTTAACGATTCCACAAGGTGAGTTCGTTTACTTCTTCGCAAATGGAATTAAAGAATCTCAAGGATTATATGAAGCAGGTCAGCGCTTAGGTTCATGGCAACGTTGGAATTTCGACGGCGCACAAAAACCAGATCGCTACTACCAAGAAGCAACAGCAATGCTCTCGGCTAAATAAATAAAATAGAAGTTAACTTTTAAGAAGGGAAAGGAAATAGGAAACTATTTCCTTTTTCTTTTTCCGTAAAAATTAAGGCTGTGCATGGAAATTTCAATATCGAAAATCTCTTCCAAGGTAGCTTTAATGTTTTGAATGCGCGGATCGCAAAACTCAAATACCTCTCCGGTGTCTGTTAAAATAATATGATCGTGCTGCTGGTTCTGATAGGCCTTTTCAAAATGCGCAATGTTCTGTCCGAATTGATTCTTTCTAACCAATGCGCAATTCAACAACAACTCTATTGTATTGTACAAAGTGGCGCGAGAAACGCGGTACTTTTTATTCTTCATTCGAACATATAGCGACTCAATATCGAAGTGATCTTCGATAGTATATATCTCGGCTAGAATAGCATAACGCTCTGGCGTCTTGCGATGCAAATGCTTCTCTAAGTACGCGGTAAAAATTTCCTTAACCTTATCTTGAATATCTTGTTGAGACATGTCGGCAAATGTACAACGTGCGATTTTCTCTTCCTTATAATATTTCTTCATTTCCACAATAGCCCTTTACTAACATTTCGTGGTTCACTATTTTGAAAACTGCGTTTTCAGAAAGAGCAATTCTTCGCTTACTTCGGAGAACCAAAAATTTACTGATTTACCTACCTCAAAAAAGTTCTATTAAGATGTCAGATTTGCTCAATTTCAATCTTCCGAAACACGAAGAAAACGCCATTATCAAAGTTGTTGGTGTGGGTGGTGGTGGTTCAAACGCCGTTAACTACATGTACAACAAAGGAATTAACGGCGTAGACTTCGTAGTGTGTAACACCGATGCTCAAGCATTGGACAACAGTCCAATCCTCAATAAAATGCAATTAGGCCACACACTAACGAAAGGTCGCGGAGCAGGCGCTCGTCCAGAGGTAGGACGTGACGCCGCAATGGAATCTATCGAAGAAATTCGCGCATTGTTCCATTCAGACTTACAAATGGTTTTCGTTACCGCTGGAATGGGCGGTGGAACTGGAACAGGTGCTGCTCCAGTTATTGCACAAGTGGCAAAAGAAATGGGAATCCTTACCGTTGGTATCGTTACCGTTCCTTTCGCTTTTGAAAACAAAAAGAGAACGGCTCAAGCAACTGCAGGTATTGAAGAAATGCGCAAAGCAGTTGATACACTTTTGATTATTCGCAACGATAAGTTGCGTGAACTATACGGTAACCTTTCATTAAGCAACGCATTCAGTCACGCAGACGACGTGCTTTGCACAGCGGCTAAAAGCATTGCTGAATTGATTACCATTACAGGAATTGTGAACGTGGATATGAACGACGTGATCACCGTTATGCGTGGAAGCGGAGTGGCCATTATGGGTAGCGGAAGAGCAAACGGTGAAGACCAAGCCATTCGCGCAGTTCAAATGGCTATGGAATCTCCATTGTTGAACGACGACGATATCACAGGTGCTTCACACATCTTGTTAAACATCACTTACGGTAACAACGAATTGAAAATGGACGAAATTGGTGAGATCACCGATTTCATTCAAGATCTTGCGGGTCCAGAAGCCGATATCATTTGGGGTTACGGTAAAGACGAGCAATTGGGTGAAGACATTTGCGTGAACGTTATTGCAACCGGATTTGCAGCCAAAGAAATTGCAACACTTCTTCCTCTTAACGCAGTGAAAGAAGTTCCGGCTCCTACTCCTGTTTTCGTTCTAGGCGATGCACCAGCTGCAGTTGTTGAACCATCACCGGTTGTTGAAGAAAATCCAGTTTTCACTTTAGATACTACTCCGGTTGTTGAAGAAACTCCGATTGCACCAGTTGCAGAAGTTGTTACCGAAGTTGTTGAGGAAACACCTGTTGTTGCTGAAACTGCTCCATTAACTGAAATGC
Source organism: Flavobacteriales bacterium (assembly GCA_044371535.1). GTDB lineage: Bacteria > Bacteroidota > Bacteroidia > Flavobacteriales_D > Sanyastnellaceae > CAIZGX01. The sequence goes on from JBILTL010000033.1 coordinate 15,528, forward strand.
CTGTTACAGAAGTAACTGACGAGCCCTTCAAATTGGTGGTTGCAGACGAAATTGAATTGGAAATCGAAAATTCTTTCGAAGCAAATCCAACCGTTGAAGAGCCGGTAAAGCAAGGAGCTTTATTCTCTTTCGAAGAATTCGAGAAAGCTGAATTAGCCAACGAAGAACTTTTGAAAATGGAATTACAAGAACCTGAAATTCCAGAATTAAGCACATTTAAAATTCAAGAGAATACCACTGCTGAAACTCCTGTTATTCCTAGCTTCGAAAGCATACGTCAGACTTCTGACCGAGTGATTCCAGAAACTCAAATGACTTTCAAACCTGAAGTTGTTGCCGAGAATCGTCCTCCACGCACTGAACTGATGGCGCGCAACAAAGAGCGCGAGGCTCGCATTCGTGAATACACTATGCGCATGAAGTCTCCAAATGGATTGAATGAATTGGAAAACGAACCAGCTTACTTGAGAAGAAAAGTAACTTTGGACGAAGGAAATCATTCAAGCGAAAACACGGTGTCTCGCACTATCTCTAGAGAAGTGACAGACGAAAACGGAAACACACGCATTGAACTGCGCACGAACAATCCGTTTTTACACGATAATGTAGACTGATCTTAACGAACAGTATTGCCCGATTCAACAGGGCGTTCAGGGGAGAGCAACGAAAGCTCTCCCTTGTTGTTTTCAGCCATTAAGATCATACCTGCTGATTGAACTCCTTTGATTTCTCGTGGAGCTAAATTCGCTAAGTACAACACTTGCTTTCCAACAACTTGCTCGGGCTCATAAGACTCTGCAATACCCGAAATAACGGTGCGTTCTTCGGTGCCAATACGCAATTTCAATTGCAATAATTTCTTCGTCTTTGGAACACGTTGCGCTTCCAATACTTCAGCAATACGAAGATCCATGTTTTGGAAATCTTCGAACGATACGTTTGGTTTTATTGCTTCTACTTCAACCTCGGGTTGAACCTTTGAAGCTTCCAATTTCGCAACTTGAATAGCAACTTCTTCGTCGGTAATCTTTTGGAAAAGTATTGGCATCTCTCCTATCGCGTGTCCAGCTGGAATCAACTGCGAAACATTCACATCATCCCACTTGACTCCTTCCCATTGCAAACCTGCTTTTAACTTTTTCGCGGTGTAAGGAAGGAAGGGCTCCAGTGCAACAGATAGCGCGGCGACCAATTGAATACAGGCATTCAAAATACCTTCCGTTTTCTCGGGTTCGGTCTTTTGAAGTTTCCAAGGTTCTGTTTCGGTCAGCAGTTTATTTCCAATACGAGCCAATTGAATAGCTAAAGCTTGCGCCTCGCGGAAGCGATAGGCTTCAATCTTTTCACCAATCAAGTTGAAGGCAGCCTGCGCTTCTTCAAATTGTGAAGAGGCGTCGAATGTTGGATTCGAAACCTTTCCACCGTAATACTTATGTGTTAAAACGAAAACGCGATTCACGAAATTTCCAACGATATCTGCAAGCTCATTGTTCACGCGGTCTTTGAAGTCATTCCATGTAAACTCGCTATCCTTTTGCTCTGGCATAATAGACGCTAATACATAACGCATTTCATCTTGACGATTCGGAAAGTCTTCCAAGTATTCATGCAACCAAACCGCCCAGTTCCTAGATGTTGAAATTTTATCTCCTTCCAAATTCATGAACTCGTTAGCAGGAACATTCACGGGTAGGTTAAATCCACCGTGCGATTTCAATATGATTGGAAAGATGATGCAGTGAAAAACAATGTTGTCTTTCCCAATGAAATGAACCAATTCGGTTTCATCGTTCTTCCAATAATCTTCCCAATTCTTTCCGTTTTTTTCGGCCCAAACTTTTGTGTTCGTGATGTATCCAATAGGCGCATCTAACCACACATAAAGTACTTTTCCATCTTCACCCGGAACTGGAACGCCCCAATCTAAATCGCGAGTCATGGCGCGGGCTTGAAGACCGCCATCGATCCAACTCAAGCATTGTCCCACTACATGCGACTTCCACTTCGAAGCATCGTGATGTTGCTCTCCGTTTAATTTTCCGTTTTCAATAAAATCGCGCACCCATTCGCTGTGGTGTTGCATAGGCAAGTACCAATGCGTCGTTTCCTTCAATACAGGTGTACTTCCACTTAACGTAGAAACTGGATTTATTAATTCTGTGGGGCTTAAAGTTGATCCGCATTTTTCGCATTGATCTCCATAAGCCTTTTCACTCGAGCATTTCGGGCATGTGCCTGTGATGTATCGGTCCGCTAAAAACTGCTGTGCCTCTGCATCGAAGTATTGCTCTGAACGATGTGTTTCGAACACTCCTTTTTCCTTCAACTCAAGAAAAATTTGCTGACTCATCTCAATGTGTTCAGGAGACGAGGTGCGGTAATATTCATCGAACGAAATT
>JBILTL010000034.1:0-17762 GCA_044371535.1 Flavobacteriales bacterium
ATCCCCGAGGTTGGTGCTTTGAATGATTTCAGTTCTTGCTTCGGCACCCAGTCCAAACTGCCCAAATTTGTTTCCTCTTAACGCATGAAGTTCAAGACCAACAGCTTTGCTATTGTGTGTGTTTTCATAGAGACTCGGATTATCTTCAACAAGCACATAATGATCTTTGTTGAAACGCGCATACGCGATAGGTTTGAATGTCCAAATGTTTCTTCTATCTGTCCAGTTTGCTTTCGCAGAAACGAATGAAGTGTTCACTTCTTCAACAGCGTCTTTGTCAAACGGATAAGCATAAAAGCCATTCGCTCCGAATTTATTTTTGAAATGTCCAGCCATAACATCTAAGGTGTTGTTTCTCGTCAGCTGGTAATGCCCGAGGTAACTGATGCGCTGTTGGTCATTCGCGGAATTATAGCGATATCCGTTTGTCTTGAATTGACCCAATGAAATGCTGTGCCTCGTTCTGTTTCTTCCAAATGCTGCCATGGCCTGAATACCGTTCGCAACAAATCCTTCTTGTGAAGAAGCTGTGGCATTGAAAGTTTCAACGAATGAAGTTCCTGCATTCGGAGTTGATGTCACAATATTAATAGCTCCGGCCAAGGCATTTGAACCGTATATTCTTCCGGCCGTTCCGTTCATGACTTCAATGCGTTCAATTTGCGAAATATCTACAGGTAGGTTAAGCATGTGGTGTCCGGTCTGCGGGTCGCGCATTGGAACTCCGTTGATGAGAATTAAGCATTGCTCGAACCCTGCACCCATCATAGACAGATCTGCTTGCGCACCAAACGGTCCGCGTTCACGAATGTCCAATCCAGAGACATACCCCAAGAGTTCATTCACGCTGCGAACGGGAAGAGACTGAATGTCTTTCTTCGTAATCACTTGAACATCGCGTCCGTAGTTTCCGTTCAATCTTTTTTCTACAATGTTTGCGCCAACGAGGACGTAGGTTTCAATTGAAGGAAGGTTTATGTATGGTTTCGGAATAACATAAATTCTTGGTGGTTGAATACCCTCGATGACTTTGATAGAATCGTTATCGGGCTGAGCCCAAGATGTCAATGCTGCTGCGGCAGCGAATGCGGTTAATAAGAGATGCTTTGTTTTCATAGTTACCGAATAAAAATCAGTGGTGCGAAGATACTTCAATGTGTTTCGTACATTTGCACTTCAAATATTGAATTATGAATCATGCTATAAAGTTTTTGTTTGCGCTATCGAGCGTGTTTATGACCGTTCTATTGTTCAGTGAAGGATATTGGGGAAGGGGAATTGCCATGATCATTCCAACAGCCATCTTGGTTTTCATGTGCACGCGTAGTGTCCGCATGATATTGGTGTTTTATTACATGCAAGTTCAGAAGATTGAAAAGGCTCGCAAGTGGTTAGAACGTATTAAAGTAAATCAGTTGTGGAAGAACCAACGCGGATATTACTACTTCATCAAAGGATCTATGGATGTTCAAACAAACAAGTTCTCTGAGAGCGAGCGTTTATTCAAAGAAGCCTTGCGTTTAGGTTTGAGGAAAGACGTGGACAAAGCAGCAGTTTATTTAAATCTTGCTGTGTTATCAGGAAACAAGAACGATAAGATGACAGCGACCATGCATTTGAAAAAAGCAGAAGCGTTGGATTCAAAAGGATATTTGAAGAACGACATTAAGCAGGTGAAGAAGATGTTGAACGCGAGTCCGAAGATGGTTCGTCGCTAGGGGCGAATGATTATTCGCCCTAATTCATTGTGAGGCCCTCACCGAAAGGTGGGGGTTTGTTTTGTAGCCGATTCGCGCACAATAAAAAATGAGAAATGCGTTTCACTTTCGCAAATAAATTTATTCAATGAAAAAATCAGTTTTCCTTTTATCACTTTCAATTCTATCTTTTGAATCAGTAACCGCTCAAGAAGTGAAACATCCGAAATACAAGATTTCCGAGTTTCAACTTTCTTTTGGCGGTGATCGCTCGTTGGCACCATTAAACATTAATCAGAATGAATTCAATGTGCTTGCCCCAGGAGCGCAGATACCCTCGAATTCAATGCCATACACCACTCAGTTTGGTTGGGACGCACCGACATTAAATATGAACGTGGCCTTTCATCCGTTAAAGAAAAACGGATTAGAAGGAGAATACAACAAGAATAGAACTTTTCGCGCAGGGATATCGGCGCAGGGAATCAGCGCTTCCATTTACAATACGTCTAATTCTTTTACGACAAGAATAGACACTTTGGTGTCTTCATCCAATGGAAGTATATACGGATTTGTAGATTCTATTCATCGCGATTTTACCTACAGCTCTTACATGGCCACTGCGGTTAAATTAGATTTCTCTTATTTGGCTTCGACCGATATTTCGAAGCGATTCTCATTTTATTCAGGAGTTGGTCTGAACTTCGGAATCACGCTTGCGCCTCGCACAGAGATTCACTCGCATTCATGGGATTCAGAGCGAATAACAGATACCAACGACAATTACATTTCTAATCAGTCTGTTTACAATTCGCTAAATGTTAATCGTCAGGTTTATCAGAATAAAATGGGCTATATGGCTGCATTGTATGTTCCTATTGGGGTGGATTTTCGTTTAGGAAGAAAGAACGAAGTCATGAAGAAGATGCATCTGTTTTTCGAATTACGTCCGTCTGTTTCGGTTCTATCCATTCCTGAAACAAAGACGTATGTTTATCCGAGTATGCAGAATTGTGTTGGGGTGAAGTTTGAATGGTGATGCTACGAAGTAGCGAATGTTACGAAGTAACGAATGTCCTTCTGACGAATGCCGGAGGCGAATGTTGCTTAGCAACGAATGTTACGGTGTAACGAATGTCCTTCTGACGAATGCCGGTGGCGAATGTTGCTTAGCAACGAATGTTACGGTGTAACGAATGTCCTGCGGACGAATGCCGATGGCGAATGTCTTCGACGATTGTTTTATAAATAAAGGGTGAGCTAGCAAGATGAATAAGGTTGAGATATATGAAAGTTTGGTAAAGGTGATTCAGGAGCGAGGGGCTGAGATGCAGTTGGCGTGGAATGAATTAATGGAATCGAATAAGCAAGAGGGAAAAAGTTCTGCTGGCGATAAGCACGAGACTGCGACTGCGCAGGTGCATTTGGAATTGGAGAAGATGGGAAAGCAGATGCAAGAGCACAATCGCAGAAGCGAAGAGCTGGAAAGATTCAATCCGTCTAAACTAGAAGTAAACAATCAGGTTAGAAGCGGATCATTGATTGAAACAAGTGAAGGTTGGTTTTACATTATCACATCATTGGGAAAACTAACCACGGAACCCGGAGAATGTTTTGTCGTTAGCGCCTCCGCTCCGATTGGCGCAGCCTTGTTGGGAAAGAAAGTTGGAGAGTCGTTTCAGTGGAATGGAAGATCGGGACTGGTTAAAGGTATTCAGTAAAACCAATGAATTATTCCACAACCGGTTTCGGTTTATTGAACTCATCGAAGGCAATCCAAATGTCATCTTTCTTCGGGGTTTGAACCAACAAAGGGGCAAGAGAAATTACAGTTCCCAAAGCGAAGATGGGCGTGAATTCAGCATTGTCTTGACGGAAAAACTCATAAGACATGATTCCCAATCCGGCAGTTAAAAGGGCAATCTATGTGCGTTTTAATTTCCGGTGGTGCTGAATGTAATAAGTCGATTCGCTATTCGAACTAAAATCTCTGATCATGTTTTTGTAATTCGCCGCATACACAGGACCGTTGCCCACGCTGTAATAATCAAGCTCTTTTCCCGAAGCAAGCAGTTTATTAATCTTCTTCATACCCGGATAAACCTTCAGTGTATCGTCGCAATACACACCGAAGGGAATTTATTCAAAGGCATTGGCAGCTCTTCCTTTTTTAATTCGCACGGCATAACGCTCGGTGTCGTTTCCATGAATGTGTGAAAGGTTCGCGAATGTCCCGTTATTGTTACTGAATTTGGCAATCTCATTGGCCTTCCAACGGTTCTGATCCAGTGTGAAGTAAGCATTCTGTGCAATGGGCGCATCGTAGCTCAGTCGCACACCCGTGATTGAATCTCCATTTTGAAGAATAACGTAGTGCTGAGCGGCACAAAGGTGGGCTGATGCAAAAAAAATGCACGCGAGCACTATTGATTTTGAGTAAGATGCGAAATTCATTGCAACGAATTTAAGAAAACTCTTTTGTGATTCGAAAAAGATATTATCTTTGCCGCGGAGAGTTGGCAGAGTGGTCGATTGCGGCAGTCTTGAAAACTGTTGACTGTAACAGGTCCTGGGGTTCGAATCCCTAACTCTCCGCTTGAAAAGCCTCGATACATTCGGGGCTTTTTCTTTGAACCTATTTCCGGCTATCCGTTCCAAGCTTCTCGCTTCGCTCAAAGGCTTTCCACTTCTATCCGGGGTACTTTTGAACTTCGTTATTGGAACTTCGTTATTGGAACTTCGTTATTTGAACTACGTTATTGGAACTTCGTTATTGGAACTTCGTTATTGGAACTTCGTTATTTGAACTACGTTATTGGAACTTCGTTATTGGAACTTCGTTATTGGAACTTCGTTATTTGAACTTCGTTATTTGAACTTCGTTATTGGAACTTCGTTATTTGAACTACGTTATTGGAACTTCGTTATTTGAACTTCGTTATTGGAACTTCGTTATTGGAACTTTGTTATTGGAACTTCGTTATTTGAACTACGTTATTCCTACTTCGTAATAGAACCTTTAGTTTTCCAATTACATCGTAGGAATAAAATCTTCGATTTTCCAATTACGAAGTAGGAACAACGCAGTTCCAACAACGAAGTTCAGTTAAACATCTCCAACCTCCTCTCCAAAAAGAACGCAAACCAATCGTGGTAGTTGCGGTATGCAAGCCATTTGGTGCTGCGACGAAGGATAAAGTTTTGGACTTTTTCTACTTCTTCCACCGAGTGAATGCGCGAGGGTAGGAGTTTGCTGAAGGTGGGTTTGGTGAAGATCTTTTCCACTTGAAGGCTTTTGAATTCGGTGCTTTCATCGTTTTCGAAGAAGCATTCTTCGACAATGAAAAGCTGGTTAGCTGCGCTTCCGTGAATGTCCATGTATGCTTGTTCAAGAATCAGGTCCAGTTCTGCATAGATTTCATCTTCGAAGACCACTAGCCGATATCCCCAGGCTCTTCCGACTTGTGTTTTGAATTCATCGTCGAGAATCAATTTCACGGAAGCTTGAAGGGGGATTGAACTTAGCTTTCCATCCTTTTCATTGAGGGGTAGGTAGCATTTCGCGGATACGATTGTTTTGACTGTTAGTCCTCATCGTTTTACCACCGTGGCTTGTTTTGCTCGGTTGGTGACATTCCTGTCGTCTGGATGATGATGCAAATGTATGCACGGATATTTTTAAGTTCCAAAAGAATTTTTTGTTTTGGAATAACGCAGTTCCAATTATGAAATAGGAATTATGTAATAGGAATTACGCAGTAGGAATAAAACCGAAGGTTTTCCTATAACGTAGTTCAAATCGGTTCCCCGTTCAAATCCGTCGTGAGAATCTCACTCATGTAATCGAAAAACGGACGCATGCCTTGAAACGTGGCGACTACGTTTTTCAAATAGGTTTCCGATTGCGCTTGTTTATCTGTGAATTTCTTGACCAGTAAAAACTGTTTGTAATTGATAAGGTCAATGGCAGGATGATCTTTGTCGAATCCCTTCGGTGAAGACTTAAGTTGTTCGCCTTCCAATTTCCCAAACATTGAAATAAATTCCTTCGAAGCAAGTATCTCTCTCAGCGGTTCTGGATCAGCAGCAATTTGCAGACGAATGTGTTTCAAGTCTTCCGGAGACGGTCCCCAAAATCCTCCGCCTAAAAAACAATTTCCAGGTTCTATGTGGAAGTAATAGCCACCGCGCAGTTCTTTTGTAGCACGTGTGAACGCCCCGCCAATATTGGTTTTGTAAGGTAACTTGTCTTTCGAAAATCGAACGTCTTTGTGTATGCGAAACAACGACTTCTTTCCACTTGCCGTCTCAATGTTGTCACATTGTTTCATTTCTGAAAGCAAGGCATCTGCAAACAAAGCCATCGAATGGTATTGCTCTTGGTATCTTTCTTTGTTGAGTTGAAACCATTCGCGGTTGTTATTCTCTTTTAACTCTTCCAAGAATGAAAAGACAGAAGCGGGGATGTGTTTTAGCATGACTAATAATTGGATACGAATGTACAAATGAAGCTCAAACAACGAAGTTCCAATTACGAAGTTCCAATTACGAAGTAGGAATTACGAAGTAGGAATAACTTAGTTCCCACAACGTAGTTCAACGTTTAGCTTTTAATTCTCAACTCCTCATAACCAATAATCCCCGAACCAAATGCGCAGCGACATTCATTCTTTTTGGTGTCGACCCACATGACGTGTCTTCTATTATGAAAAATGCATGAGGCTGTCCAGGAGTCAGAATTTAGACTGGAAGGAATAGGCGATAGCCCAAGACGAACCAACTCCTGCACAATGGGCGCATTCTTGCGCTGCGCGTCCAATCGAATCTGTGCTTCTTTGCGCTTCTTTTCTTCAATGAAAAATTGGAAGGCTTCGCGAGAAATAACAGTGCTACTCACAAAAGAAATACTCCCATTGAACCCGCCACAATTCTCTGCCCAATAGGCGCAGAAATCCTGAAGCAAATTCGGATTCATGAGATCCTCTTCCGAGAGGGTTTTGCGTAAAGTGAGTTTGGAGTCGTTTTCTGGCCTTCCTTCCAATTCAATCGTTTTCGAATAAATACCCAATCCTTCCTTTCCTTCAAAAAGGAAATACGATTCCACCCATTCTATTGGATTGAAATCGTGTTTTAATTGTAAAAATTCGGTGTTCATTTTGTCTTTAAACCATGAGATATTTTCTGTGTTCTTCATTGTGTAATTTGATTTATTTATGAAATGAAATGTGAGTTCGCCATGGCAATTACATTTTTACTGCTGTTCACCAGTGTTCCTCCAGATGGAATGCTTGTGGAAAAGCGAATCTCATTTTCTTCGAAGTAATAAGCTTGCAATGGCGATAATACCAGACACATTCGATGCTTTTGATTTTTTTTCGAGTTTAAATGCTCCCAGTATTCAGCGGCAATATCTATAAGATAAGGTGAATTTTGAAGGATATCGTCGAATTCAGACTTAACAAATATTCCAGTTAAACCATTTGGTTTTTCGGCTATGAAATGTATAGGCATCTGCATGTACACTGCGTGATGCATTCGAACAATGATATAAGGGAATTTCCCATGTCCTTTGGCTATGGATTCTTTTGAAAGAGCATATTCGGGACTGTTATTTATTGACTGATTCATGGCTTTGATTTTTTAGATAAACGAATAGATACAATTTCAGAAAGCTGAAAGGGAATGGGGAAGGGAATGAACAAGACATGCCTGCACTGTGATTGAACGGTGAAATCTCCTTCGCTTCTATTTATACAGTAGGCAGCGCTTTTCGGACTGTAGTCCTCCTTCAAATGCAACAACACACAGTCGGGCATTTTGACGAGATTCAGCGTAGTCACTAGCGCATAATGCGTGAAGTGAAGCAGCAGGGGGAAGTCGTTTTCATTCAGCAAGGGTGCTACCGGAATGAAAGTGTTGTCGAGGCTTACCTCGTTAGGGACGAACGTAAGCTCGTGTCCCGATTTTAAGCGAACAATGAGTTGCTTTTCCATACAAAAAAGTATTTAGTTAAACATTAAACTTCTTTGTACTTCGATCTAAAAAAGGATTGATACGTTTGTTTTTGGCTTGAGGCCCGTATTGTTTTACCACCGTGGTGTCTTCACTCGGTTGGTACCATTTAAGGTTCGAAATACGATGCAAACATAAAAAAATATATTTGCGCTGCAAATATTTTTTTTAGAATGCCCGAAGGGCGAATGTCGATGAAGAATGTTGCGAAGCAACGAATGCCCAAAGGGCTAATGTCGATGACGAATGTTGCAGAGCAACGAATGCCCGAAGGGCGAATGTCGATGACGAATGTTGCGGAGCAACGAATGCCCAAAGGGCGAATGCTTCGCGAGGGTCTTTGACGAGTGAATTTATCAAGTTTTTTACTTGTAGAGATTGTTCTATTTTTACGGAAAGTTCAAGAAACGTTTATTATGAAATTTAATTTATTGAATTTATTTGTTGTGTGTTTGTTGTCTGCTTTATTCTACAGCTGTTCAGAGGAGGTAAAGGTTCAGTCAGAGGGAAATAAGTCTGAAGACAAAAGTTTTTCTGAAGTAAAACTGCTCGCGCAGGAATGGAACCAAGCACACTTGAAAAGAGATGTCGGCATATTTGCAAAGGTGTATAGCGACCGTGTCTTTTATTACGGGTCAGATTATGACAAGAATTCGTGTATTCAGAGTAAACTTAATTTCTTTAAGAAACATCCTGAGTATGTTCAAAATATTAAAGGTGATATTCAAGTTGAAAGAATTGAATCCAATAAAGTCAAATGCAGTTTTACGAAGGAAGTTTTTATGGATGGTAAGACGAGTGAATTTCCATCATACTTAGTTTTTGCCCAGGTGAACGAAGGTTGGAAAATAGATACAGAAAGTGATTTAGTTACGGATGGAAATCTTGCCAAAAGGAATTCAAGCAGTTCGAATATTCCGCCAGGAGCGGTGAAGGGTGATTATAACGGAGACGGCGAGTACGAATACATGTGGTTAATAGAACCAAAATTAACGAATGATGAGATGAATTGCGTGGGGAGTTGTGCAAGCTATATTAAGTTTTCAGATTCAAGGATTCACGATATCAAAATTGAGGACTGTATTGGTGGTTCACCATACAATCATGGTGATTTAAATGGAAATGGGACAGATGAAATTGGTCTTTTGCCCGGTTGGTTTACGAGTTGTTGGAGAGATTATTTGGTTTGGACTTATAAAAATGGAAATTGGATATATGCTGTTGATCCAATCACCACCCATTGTAATTTGTGGGATAGTGGGGTTGAACCGATAGCGATTGATAGGAACAGACCGGGTAATGTATTGATTCATTTCAGCGAGTATACGGAAGAAGATATTATTATTCTATCGAAATCGGTGCCCATTGTCAGATAAATTTGAAACCATAGGACTATTACATTTTTAATTTGCGTTTTTTGAATCATCCATATGAAAAGAATAATTCTACTTACTGCTATTTTTTCAATTTTGCTATTTCAGCAATGTGTTCAAGCTCAAAATAAAAAAGAACAAATACTCATACTTTCGGGAAAGATTGACAGCCTGAATGGGATAGTAGGAAAGGAGAGAGAAGAGCATCAATTGGCAAAATTAAAGTCTCAGAAGGAAATAATCCATTTAGGTAAAGAGTTGCTATTGTCAAAAGGACAAACTGATAGTGTGTTCGGTCTTCTTGAGAAAGAGCGTTTATTCAATAAGGAGATGTACGACAGATTTCAACAAGAAAAATTGAATCAAGAAAAGCAATTCAACGAACTAAAAGAATTGAAAGATCTTCTCGTTAAAGAGCGAGATTCATTAAATGGAGCATTGAAAAATCTAGATGCAGATTTGAAAATGAAAATTGATTTAACAATCAAAACGGATACGCTTCAATTAAGCGAAGTAGAGAAAATTGAAACTTGTGAAGTGTTGCATTTTAAAACCAAGAATGAGATTTATCAAAGCGAGGAAATTTCATTCTATTTTGGAAGTTCCTCAGATTATCCTGAAATAAATGGCATTAACTTTTTCTTAGAAGATGAAGAGTCGGGGTTTATCATTGGCAATGAGTCTTTAGTAGGTAGTTACTTTGTAGTCACATATAAAGTAACCAGTCCTTATATCTTTTTTGATTGTGAGCCCTTGGGTGAATCAGAAAGACGTCAAGGTGAGGGCAGACCAGCTTCAATAGGATTTCAATTGTTGTCGGTGAAGAAATTGTAGCATTGGCTGATGCTTCGCGAGGGTTTCTTCGAAACTAGGGCAATTTCGTTGCGAGGGTTTTCAACGCAGGTCCAATTATGCATTAGGAATTACGGAGTAGGAATAACGTAGTTCCAATTACGAAGTAGGAATAACGAAGTTCCAACAACCCAGTTCCTCATTCCTTCATATAACTCAACACAATCATCTTCCGATTCAAGATTAACTTTTCAGGATTTCTAAATCTGGCGCATTCGGAAATGTCGAGTATCTGTCCTCTTCGAACCACAATGACGAACGAAATTCGATAGGAAGATCTGTTGCCAACGAATTCAATTGCTCTGCTCAAATAATTCTCACATCCTTTCCCTAAGCAAGTGCCATAGGTTTCGAATAGACTGTCGTCTGAATATCCTTTGAAAAGCTCGAATGCACGCGAAAGCCTTCGAATAAATTCCGCTTTTGGAAGATCCATGTACCTATCTCTTTCTAAGATCAGATCAATCATTTCAAGATCCATTAATTGAAAGAAATGAACGAAGGCATCACGCTGGCTCATTGGGGCGTTTTCTTTCTTACTAGAGGTTGAAAAAAGTGATAGTTGCATCTTTTACTTTGTAAAGAATGTGCTTTGCACGATTGTCTTGGACGAATGTTGCTGAGCAACGATAGTCTTCGACGATAGTACAAATCACATATCAGAAATAATTAGTAGAGAGTCTAATTTAGAATAGAAAATTGCAATTGAAATGCACACGGATTAAAATTTATTGCCGCTCTATTTTTATGAACAACCGCATTTATTTCGGGAATCACCCTGTGAATAAAAAAAGTTTTTTCAGTGCTGAAAAGGGGAGTAGAGCGGATTGAAAATTTCTGTCAACTGACAAAATTTTTTTCGGCATGAATTTTCTTGTCGGGGTTTAATGCTGAAAACTTCTTTTGGAGTCCTTAGACTTTTTCGAAAGATTTGCTTCAAGCTATTTAAAAAATCATTTTTGAACAAATCGATTTCAGTGTGCAGAACTTCTGCAATGCTGTCATTTTCTTTTGTGTTCAATCAATGGTTCTATGAATTAACATGGTTGTAAAAAGTTGAACATGGAAAATCGAAATGGGAATTTTGCTTCGTCAAATAAATAGAAATTAGGTATATGGAATTTATTTATTCAAGAAAACTGATCAAGGCAAAGAGCGCAGCTTCTGCCTTATTTGTGATTTTATTTTCGGGATGCAATACACCTCCTTCCATCGAAGAGACTGTTGCTGCTTTGAAGAACATGCAGCCCGCAATTTCCGATAAACCTGCTATTGAAAACACACAATCCAACAATTCAATTCCCGCAGAAAGTGGCAATGCACCGCTGGATTCCGTGAGTTATTGGAAAATGCTCAGAGATTCTTGTCCTGAATTATTCCGCAAAGATGCATTAGGTCCTTATGAAGCTTTCGATAAGTGTAAATCGCCAGAAATGAGAGGTTATAATAGCGAACTCGGAATAGATCAATACTTTAAGCGATATGCAAAAGTTTTAAGGACGAGAAGTGGTAAGGCAATGGTGCCTTTGCGCAAAGCCACATTAGAGTCTATGCAGGTGTTGTATTTTATTGCGAATAACTTATCTGGAGGAGGAACTTTTTATTCGCACATGTTAGCGAGGTCGGAAGGAGAAATAGAATACAGTTTATACAAATTCGAAAAAGGCGAGATGGATTTTAACACTTTTGATTTCAAGAAGAACCAAGATGCTTTGTTTCGTAAATGGAAGAAGAATATCCGCAAATCAATTGCGAAAAACAGTGGAAATAGGGTGAGTGGTGTTTCCAATCCCGACATAGAAAATCAACTTTTAGATTCCCTGTCCCGCATGGCATCGCTCATAGAAACGCCCTTTACCTTGACTTATGTGGATGAGTTCTGTCACCGATTTTATTCAGATTTGGATTTTTAATGAATATTAAATATGAATTCGGATATCGTCAATGCTACTAAAGTAGTGGTCTTATTTGGAATCGTTGCAGCGCGTTATCATGATCGGATAAGAGATTTTAAGTTCGGCTAATTCAGGATAGGTTGTATGGCATGGATCGTTATGCAAACGACATCCATTGGGCCTTCAATAAAATGATAGAAAGTGGCGAAGAAGCAATATTTGTGTTTGCTGAATTAGTAGAACGAGGGAAGGGGGAGTGAGTTCTTACTTTATTGAGCGCGAACAATCCCTTTCTCCAAAACATAAACCTCTCCGCTTTCCGGACAAACAGCTTCGCCGTTCGCATGGAAATGAAGCTTATGCCCGAACTTGCTCATCCAGCCGGTTTGGCGCGCAGGATTCCCCACAACCAAAGCATAAGCCGGAACCTCTTTAGTTACTACAGCGCCCGCGCCAATAAAGGCGTATGCACCAATCTCATAACCACACACAATCGTTGCATTAGCGCCTATACTCGCGCCCTTACGAACAATCGTCTTCCGATATTCATCCTTGCGCGCGACAGCGCTACGCGGATTAATCACATTCGTGAAGACACACGATGGACCCAAGAACACATCGTCTTCACATTCAACGCCCGTGTAGATACTGACGTTGTTCTGAACCTTCACGTTGTTGCCCAACGTAACGCCTGGACTCACAACCACATTCTGTCCCAAGTTGCAGTTTTCACCCAAAACACAATTCGACATCACATGCGTGAAGTGCCAAATCTTGGTGCCCTTTCCAATGGTACATCCTTCGTCAATAAACGAAGATTCATGCGCGAAGTATTCCTTTTCCATTAACGTGAGTATTTCTCGAAATTCTTGTGCTCTACTTTATTCAATTCATCAGTCGTTAACGACTTGAAGTAATCATAAGTGATCTTCAAGCCTTCGCTGCGATGAACCTTCGGCTCCCAACCTAAAATAGATTGAGCCAAGGTAATGTCTGGTCTGCGCTGCTTCGGATCGTCTGTAGGCAACGGATTAAACACAATCTTCTGATCGGTTCCGGTTAACTTAATAATCTCCTTCGCGAAGTCTAAGATGGTGATCTCATCCGGATTTCCAACATTCACCGGCTGAGCATAATCACTCATCAACAAACGATAAATTCCTTCCACCAAATCATCTACATAACAAAACGAACGCGTTTGTGACCCGTCGCCGAATACAGTTAAATCTTCCCCACGAATAGCCTGACCAATAAATGCTGGCAATACACGTCCGTCGTTCAGACGCATACGTGGTCCATACGTATTGAAGATGCGCACAATGCGCGTTTCAACGCCATGATAAGTGTGATAAGCCATGGTAATGGCTTCCTGAAAACGCTTCGCTTCGTCATAAACACCGCGAGGCCCAACAGGATTCACGTGTCCCCAATAACTCTCTGTTTGCGGATGAACCAATGGATCTCCATAAACTTCACTGGTTGAAGCAACAATGATTCGTGCATTCTTTTCACGCGCCAATCCCAAACAGTTATGTGTTCCCAAAGAACCTACTTTCAAGGTTTGAATCGGAATCTTCAAGTAATCGATAGGAGAGGCCGGAGATGCGAAATGCACAATGTAATCAAGCTTTCCAGGAATATGAATGAAATTCGAAACGTCGTGATTGTAAAACGTGAAGTGCTCGTTCGGAAACAAGTGCTCTATGTTTTTCAAATCACCTGTAATCAGATTGTCCATTCCAATCACTTCAAATCCTTCCTTCAGGAAGCGATCGCACAAGTGACTTCCTAAAAATCCTGCAGCTCCAGTAATGAGTACGCGTTCCATATTAATCGTTGTTTACAGTTGAACGACCAATACTCTTGTAGAAGTAGCCCAGCTCTTGCATTTTATCTAATTCGTATAAATTTCTTCCATCGAAAATAACTTTCGACTTCAGTGCTTTTCCAATCTTATCGAAATCAGGATTGCGGAACATGCCCCATTCGGTGCAGATCAACAATGCATCAGCACCTTCCAACGCTTCGTAAGCATCGGTTGCGTATGAGATGGCATAACCTTTTTGCTTTTGAACATTCGGCATGGCCTCTGGATCGTATGCCACAATTGTAGCTCCAGCCTCCAACAAATGCTCAATCATATACAAAGCAGGTGCTTCACGAATATCATCGGTGTCTGGCTTGAATGCCAATCCCCAAATCGCAATCTTCGCATGCGTTAATGAATTGTTGAAGTGGTCAAGAATCGGTTTCAACAAGGTCGTCTTTTGACGCTCGTTCACCTTCATTACAGACTTCAATATCTTGAATTCATATCCGCTATCGTTTCCAGACTTCGCTAATGCTTGAACGTCTTTCGGGAAGCAGCTTCCGCCATATCCCATTCCTGGGAACAAGAAACGCTTACCAATGCGATCGTCGGTTCCAATACCCAAACGAACCATGTCTACATCGGCTCCAACCTTCTCACAGAAGTTCGCAATTTCATTCATAAATGAAATCTTTGTTGCTAAGAATGCATTCGCTGCATACTTGGTCAACTCTGCGCTGCGCTCGTCCATGAAGATAATCGGATTGCCTTGACGCGTAAACGGCTTGTACAATTCGTTCATCAATTGCTTGGCGCGTTCGCTGCGGGTTCCAATAACCACACGATCAGGCTTCATAAAATCGTCAACCGCAAATCCTTCACGTAAAAATTCAGGATTACTCACCACATCAAACTGAACTTTTGCATTTTCAGCAATGGCGTTATTCACCAATTCAGCTGTTCCAACAGGAACAGTGCTTTTATCAACAACAACTTTATAGTCTGTAATTAAATTTCCCAATTGCTTCGCAACCCCCAATACATAACTTAAGTCAGCGCTTCCGTCTTCACCCGGAGGAGTAGGTAGGGCCAAGAAAATAATTTGTGCATCAACAATAGATGAAGCTAAGTCAGTACTGAATGTTAGACGTCCTTCACGAATGTTACGTTCGAACAACACATCAAGATGCGGTTCATAAATCGGAATAACACCCGACTTCATTTGAGCTACTTTCTCTTCGTTAATATCTATACAAACGACGTTGTTGCCTGTTTCTGCGAAACATGTCCCAGTAACCAATCCAACATACCCAGTTCCTACTACGGCTATCTTCATAAATTAAGTTTATAAGGGTGCAAAGATACGATTAAGCGACTTACTTTCGTAGAGCTATTTGACATTAAAAGGACTCTATGAAATACGCTATTCAAGCCGAAGGAATTAATAAAACCTACGGGAAATACCAGGCACTTACGAATGTAAGTATCGACATTCCGGAAGGTAAGATATTCGGACTTTTAGGACCGAACGGTGCAGGTAAGACCACCTTCATTCGCATACTGAATCAGATTATTGAACCCGATAACGGTTTAATCAAGTTTTACGAAAACCCTCTTCAGCGCTCGCATGTAGAAGATATCGGATATCTTCCAGAAGAACGCGGACTGTACAAGAAAATGAAAGTGGGCGAGCAGTGCATCTACTTGGCTCAAATGAAAGGCATGAAGGAAAAAGATGCCTTGGCCGAATTAAAGATGTGGTTCGAGAAATTCGAGATACAAGAGTGGTGGGATAAGAAGGTGGAAGATTTATCGAAGGGAATGGCGCAGAAGATTCAGTTCATTACGACCGTCGTTCATAAACCGAAGTTATTAATACTCGACGAGCCGTTTAGCGGATTCGATCCCATTAACGCGGAACTGATTCAAAACGAAATGCTGCGCCTTCGCGACGAAGGAACAACGATTGTTCTTTCCACACACGATATGGGAAGTGTGGAATCGTTGTGCGACAACATTGCGCTGATCAATCGTTCGCAAGTTATTTTAAGTGGAAGTGTGGCCGAAGTGCGCAACAGTTTCCGCACGAAGACATACACCCTTCAATTTCATGGAACGCTTCTGGAGTTCACCATTGCGTTGGGTGCACGATTCGAATTAATGAGCAATGAATTGAAGAACGAAGTGCACACTGTTACGGTTCGAATTAAACCTGAATTTAAATTGAATGACTTGCTCATGCAGGTGATTCCAGTAGTTGATATCATAAGCGCAGAGGAAAAAGTGCCAAGCATGCACGACATATTTGTTCAATCGGTTCTTTCATTTAACGAAGCACAAGCATGAGTAAGATAGGATTAATCATTAAGCGCGAATACACCACGCGCATTCGCAAGAAGTCTTTCATTATAATGACCATCTTAGGTCCGTTGCTCTTTGCTGGACTGTTGTTTGGAACCGTTTGGATAACCTTAAACGATCAACAGACTTACACGGTTTTAATAAGTGATCCGTACGGTTTGGTTACAGAATACCGCGGAGAGAAAGACTCTACGTTGGTCCCGAGATTTCCAGATCAATTTCAAAACAGTGAAAATGTAATTTACGGATTCACCGAAAAGTCGCAAAATCCGGAGGAGTTGAAAGAAGGTTTTTATAACATCATGATTGAGCTCGACGAGATTACAATCAACGATGGAAAGTGCAACATGTACTTCGATAATTTTCCTTCCGAAAATATTCAAGGTAAATTGAAGAACGACTTACAAGAATCACTCGAACGCTTCCGTGTGGTCGATTCGCTGAAGCTCGATTACGAAAGATACAAACGCGCCAAACTCGACGTAAGCTTTGCTGAAATCAACATCAACAAGCTGGGTGAAGAAGATCACACGCAAGAGCGCGCAGTCATTGGCTTCGTCTTCGCCATTCTCATTTACATGTTCATCTTCATGTATGGCGTTCAAGTTATGCGCGGTGTGCTTGAAGAAAAAACCAATCGCATTGTTGAAGTCATGGTGAGTTCGGTGAAACCGTTTCAACTCATGATGGGTAAGGTGGTTGGAATTGGTTTAGTTGGACTTACCCAATTCCTTATTTGGGTTATTCTATCTGCTGTTTTAGCAACCTTCGGCCTGAATTATTTCGAATCGCATTTGGTGAACGGTGCGGCGGTATTAGAAAACGGAGCTGTCGTTGGAAACGGCATGAATCAGGCAGCCATGGCGCAATCGCTCATGAATAACGAAGCCATTAATTGGATCTTCTTAATCAATTGGCCGCTCATGGTAGGTATGTTCATCTTCTTCTTTATTGGTGGATTTTTGCTTTACGCTTCATTGTTCGCAGCCATTGGTGCTGCTGTTGACAGCGATTCAGACACGCAGCAGTTTATGCTTCCAGTAACATTGCCGTTGATCTTTTCCTACATTGTTTCGGCCATGCTCATTACCAATCCTGAAAGTCCAATAGGAAATTTCTTCAGCATATTTCCACTCACTTCCCCCATAACCATTATGGTGAAGACTGCTATTGGAAACATTAGCGTGTGGCATTTAATAAGCGCCATGGCCGCGTTGGTGGTTGCGTTTTTATTCTTCATTTGGTTGGGTGGAAAAATTTATCGCGTGGGCATTTTGTCTTACGGAAAAAAAGTGAGTTACAAAGATTTATGGAAATGGATACGACAGTCGAATTAGACGAAAACAAACGCGTTGCGATCATCGACTGCGGAACCAATACATTCAATTTATTGGTGAAGGAAAAGGTGGAAGGGAAGTGGAAGACCTTGTTTAAAACCAAGCTTCCTGTGAAGTTGGGTGCAGGTGGATTTTCAGAAAACATACTTCTCCCGAATCGCATGGCCCGTGGCATTGATGCGTTGTATTCTTACAAGAACGTCATTGATTCATTGGGTGTGAAAGACGTTCGCGTCTTCGCCACAAGTGCGGTTAGAGAAGCTTCAAACGGAAATGAATTTGTTGCTCGTGTGAAGAAGCATTTGAATTTCGACATGGAAGTTATTTCCGGTGATCGCGAAGCCGAACTCATTTTCGAAGGTGTGGTTCAAACCACTGGAGAATTGAAAGAAGATTATTTAATCATGGACATTGGTGGTGGTAGC
>JBILTL010000136.1:0-5223 GCA_044371535.1 Flavobacteriales bacterium
GCAATCTGCTGAGCGCGTTGAACACTTTGCTGCGCTTTAAGTGTGAATTGTTCGAAGTTCATTTTGTAAAAATTAAATTATTTGTCGCGATGCTTTCAATAGCCTCGCCGAGGAGCAAATTCGGAATTAATTTCCGAATTAGAACTGATCGAAGTGTCTAAAAGGCAGATTGCTCTTGAGTTTCACGACGAAAAGTCTTGATTGTTATCAGTTTGCGAAGCATCTTGTGAAACATCTTGCCCTGCATCTTGCCCTGCATCTTGCTCAGCATCTTGTGAAACATCTTGCCCTGCATCTCGCTCAGCATCTTTATCTAAAGTTTTATTTAAAAGTTGAAATCCCTGCAATCAATCCAATACAAGCAATATTCGTTACCAAAATATTGATAACCGCCCACCCGAATTGTTGTTGTTGGAACAGTTGAACCGTTTCCCAACTAAAGGTGCTAAACGTGCTAAGACCACCGCAAAGTCCTGTTGTTAGGAAGAATAATGTGCGTGGAGAAAGATTCGATTTATTCGCTAAGGCGAAGGTGATGGCAATAATAATTGCTGCAGAAACATTGGCAAGTAAAGTTCCAAAGGGAAGCGAGAAATTCCCTTGCTTGAATGGAATTCCAATCATATAGCGCAAGACAGATCCAATTCCGCCACCAACAAAAATGAGCGCGAGCGTAATTCCATTCATCGTTTAATGAAGGAAAAAAGTTTGTAGAAAACGTATCCGAACATTCCGCCCATGAACCAACCCATAAGTATGTCGGTAGGGAAGTGAACGCCTAAATAAATTCTCGAAAGCGAGGTGATAATCGTTCCTAAAATGAGAATTGTCTTCAAACGATAATGCCTGGGCAAAGCTAGAAGCACAAAGAATGTAAGAGCTGCGAAATTACTAGCATGAGAAGAGTAAAATCCGAATTCGCCCCCGCGGTAGTCATTCCCACTGGAGTCCTTGGTGTAATGCAATTCGTCTTGAAGTTTTTCAGTGTGTGACGGGCGATGTCTTTGCACCGTAGGCTTGAAAATTCGACTCGAAACCAAGTCGCTCATTCCAACAGAAAGAGAGGCCAGAATAACAGCATAGATTCCGAACTTTTTTCCATGTGTTGCAATCAATTGCCATGAAATGTAGGCGAAGAGGGGAATCCAAATAAGTGTTCCGCTAAGCACGAGCATGGCCCTGTCTAGTCCATAGATAGCAAGTCCGTTAATGGCTTTCAGTAAGGCAATGTCGAGTTCTATCATTTGATTTATGCGTATAGATTCGCTATTTCGCTGACGTAATTTTCTGAGATCTTTTTACGCTTCAACTTCAACGTTGGTGTTATTTCTCCGCTATCAACCGTGAACGGTTTTGCAATCAAATGAATGCCTTTGATTTGCTCCCAGTTTCCAAATCCCTTGTTCATCTCAGCGATGAACGCTTTTATTTCCTTATTTAATTTTTCATTTTGAACAATCTCTTCATTAGAAAGAGATGCTAATTCTGGGAAATGAACTTTTGCAAATGCGCAATCGACCACAATGAGCGCACCCGGGAATTTTTGTCCATCGCCAACTACCATACATTGCTCAATGAAGTGTGATTCTTTCAAGGCGTTTTCTAAAACTTGTGGAGCAACGTATTTTCCTCCGCTCGTTTTGAAAAGTTCTTTCTTTCTGTCTGTTATTTTAAGAAATCCATCTGTAAGAATTCCAATGTCCCCTGTGCTGAACCACCCGTCGTTTAAGACTTCAGCAGTGGTCTCTGGATTTTTATAATAGCCCATCATGACCTGCGGACCTTTCACTAGTATCTCTCCGTCTGCAGCGAATTTGATTTCTGTATTTGGAATAATCGTACCCACAGTACCAGGACGATACATGTTCGGAGTACGCAAGGTATTCACTGAAATAACCGGAGAAGTTTCAGTAAGTCCGTAACCTTCTTTTACTGGAATTCCTGCAGCTGTGAAGAAGCGCGCAAGACGCGGCTGAAGGGCAGCAGATCCGCATGCAACGGCTCCGATTTCAGTAAGTCCTAAAGCAGCCTTCACCTTGCTGAATACAAGCTTTTGAGCAATCTTCAATTTGAATTCGTACCAACCGCCGTTAGCGCGCTCTGGTTCCCATTGAAGAGCCAATTTAACGGCCCACTGGAAGAGAACTTTTTTAATGCCGGTATTCGATTCTCCTTTCGCAATAATTCCGTCGAAGAATTTTTCTAGTAGGCGAGGAACGGCTGTGAAAATATGTGGCTTGTTCGCTATTAAATCCTCTTTAATATTGTCCATTCCCGTTAAAGTCACACTCACGCTATTATCGATGTACAAGTAATGCAACATGCGCTCATAGATGTGACAAACAGGAAGGAAACTCACACATCTTGAATTACCTTTTTCTAAGTAAGGAAGACGTTCCACGCAGTTCTCTACGTTTGAAGCAATGTTTGTATGTGAAAGCATTACCCCTTTTGGAAGTCCTGTGGTTCCTGAGGTGTAGATGATGGTTGCTAGATCTTCTGTCTTGATGTTATCTTTTCTCGATTGAACAGCTTGTGCTGAATCTTCATTCGTCGAGAATAGTTCTTTCCAATGCTTCGCACCTTCAATTTTCTCGAAAGTGAAAACATCTTTGAGCGAAGGCACTTGTTCGCGAATATTATTAATTTTCGTGAGGAGCTCTTCGTTCGAAACGAAACAAACAACAGATTCACTGTGATTTAAAATGTATTGAATGTCGTGCTCTGTCATGGTTGGATAAATCGGCACGTCTATGGCGCCAATTTGAAGCGCTGCGTGATCACAAATGTTCCATTCGGTGCGACTGGCATCGGTTATCAGCGCAACTTTTTGTCCGGGTTGAATACCGTATTCAATAAGTCCATTGCTGAGTTGGTTTACATGGTCAATGAACTTTCGAGTAGAATAAGTTTCCCATTCTCCGTTGCATTTGCTGCGGAACATGACATCAAGAGGAAGGTTCTCCAATTGATCGTAGGCGAAATCGAATAATCTTTTGTACATGAAACGAATATACTAAAGGAACTCTTTAGCAAGACGCTCTGACATATAATCAAATAATTGTTGGAAAGGTCCTTTCACCATCATTTCCATAAATGGATTGATGGTAGCGTCGCAATCTTGATGAGCAGCAGTGGTTGCTCCGTTGCTTTTTAACTTCGCCTTCAAGATGAAAGGGAAGGGGCTTTTATCGGTAGTTTCAAAAGTTGTTTCCGCGACTTCAGAATTTAGAACAGCGCTAACGCGTTTCAATTCGATGGTGTAAACATTCTGAATTTTGAATGAGCACGAATCTTCTGTGTTACTCCAATTTGAAATTTTATCTAACGGAAGCAGACGTTGAATGTTCGCCATGTTTTGCAAATAGGCGTGAACCTCAGCAAGAGGAGCGTTTACTTCTACAGTTTTACTGATGAATTTAGCCATTGGATTGAGATTCAAGATAGGCAGCGCTCCATGCAGCTGGATTTTCTCTCCAAACTTTCAATGTGCTCAACTGCTCTTCTGTGATATACTCTTTCTTTAAAGCTTGTTGAAGCAAAGCGTGATAGTCAGTTAAAGTATGCAATTGAACGTTTGCATCTTTGAAAGCTTCTTTCGCAATATCAAAATCGTAAGTGAATATCGCAACCATGCCCATAACGTCCAGACCGGCTTCACGAAGAGCTGTTACAGCGCTTAAGCTACTTTTTCCAGTAGAAATAAGATCTTCGATAACAACAACTTTTTGGTTCGGCTCAACAACGCCTTCAACCTGATTTCCTAATCCGTGTTTTTTTGCTTCGCTACGCACATAAGCGTAGGGAATTCCCATTTCTTGTGCAACCAATGCACCTATGGCAATACCACCCGTAGCAACGCCGGCAATGATATCTGGAGTTCCAAATTTTTCCTGAATGGCATTTACAAATTGCTGACGAATGTGTGTTCTGCAAACTGGGAATGAAAGCGTCTTGCGGTTGTCGCAATAAATGGGAGACTTCAGTCCGCTTGCCCAAGTGAATGGGGCTTGAGGTTTCAACTCAATTGCTTTAATTTGCAAAAGATAATCTGCTACTTGTAATCCTACTTCAATATTTGAATCCATGACGCGAAAATACAACGTGTATCACCTCGGAAGACTATTAACTTTTTCACAAGAGGAATTTGATGAATTTGTTAGTAAACGCAAGTTTATTCATGCAGCCGGCGGTTTGGTTCAAAATTCAAATGGTGATTTTTTATTTATGGAGCGAAATGAGACCATAGATCTCCCTAAAGGAAAATTAGAGAAAGGAGAATCTGATGAAGAGGGTGCCCTGCGTGAAGTGGAAGAGGAGACGGGAGTTTTATGAATTGAAATATTGAATACTTTGATAGAGACATTTCATACCTATACCATGAAAGGGGAAGAAATAATCAAGCGCACAGCTTGGTTTTTAATGAAAGTTGAGGGGTGTCCCACTCCAACGCCACAGGTAGAGGAAGGCATTTCGTGGGTTAAGTGGATGACCATAGAAGAAGTTTCTTCATGCATTCATGAAGGCTATGCTTCGGTAATAGACGTGTGGAAGGCAGCAAATATTTAATGAACTTTTTTCGTTACTGTTCAAACTAATTTTATTTTCAAATCATGAAGGCAAACTATTTCGTTTTATGTTTTTTCTTGATAATTGTTAGTCTAAATGCAAATGCACAGAATTCAGATCTTGTGGGAGTGCAAATTGGTGGTATGACTTGGATGACTCGAAATTTGGAAGAAACAAAATTTCGTAACGGCGATCGTATTCCGCAAGCTCAATCAGATGAGGAATGGCAAGAGGCGGGCTTCAATAAAAAACCAGCTTGGTGTTATTACATCGATTACACAGATTCAGGTCCAAAGGAGGTCGTTAACAGAGGTAAACTTTACAACTCATACGCTGTGAATGATCCTAGAGGATTGGCACCTGAGGGCTGGCATATTCCAACCGTAAGTGAATGGAATCTTCTCGAGTCAAAAGCGGTGCTAGAGGGCGAAGGCATCGTCGAATTGTTTTCAAAGGAACATTGGACGGGTGCCCAAGACGGTTGGAATGTCTTAGGTTTGAGCATAAGTCCAGACGGTTGGAGAGATGTGGGTTGTGGGGGTCTTGACAGTGATGTTTCATTTTGGGGAAGCACCAAATACGATGATGAAACAGCTGTCGTTAGTTTTTACTTGGATGAGCAATCTGTTGGTGAAATGCAATACCGTTCAACCT
>JBILTL010000035.1:0-17551 GCA_044371535.1 Flavobacteriales bacterium
AGAATCATTGAAATAACACCGAAAGGAGTTATTGATAAGAGAATGTCTTACGATGAATATTTGTCAAACGAACAAGTAAAGGAAGCGAGAAAAAACTTATACGGTTTATAAGGCCGTAGTTTCTTCCACTTCTTCTGCAACAGCCACCACTGTTTTAATTTCAGGAACTGCTGATTTTATAGCGGCTTCAACACCGGCCTTCATGGTCATGTGAGACTTATTGCAATTTGTGCAAGCTCCCTTTAACTCAACGATTGCAGTCATCTCTGAATTAACTTCTTTCAACTCAATTCCGCCTCCGTCTGCTTCCAAATAGGGTCTAATGGAATTAAGCGCTTCGTTCACACGTTGAAACAATGAATCTTGTGACATATTATTCTTGGGTTGCAGGTTTACGGAATGGCAGTAGGCGCAATTCCTTTTCAAAGTTAATTAAAAAAGCCTGCCAATAGCGCGCGGCAGTAGTATTGTCTTGAAGAACAGATGGTCTTCCAACATCACCTGCTTCACGAATACTTTGAATCAATGGAATCTCTCCAATAACAGGAAGGTTTAAACTCTCGGCAAGTCGCTTCGTTCCACCTTCACCAAAAATGAAATACTTATTTTCAGGAAGCTCTGCCGGTGTGAACCAAGACATATTCTCTACCAATCCTAAAACTGGAATATTCACTGCTGGCAATTGAAACATAGCTATTCCCTTACGCGCATCTACAAGCGCAACCTCTTGGGGAGTGCTCACGACAACAACAGCTGATATCGGTAAGGTTTGAACAATACTCAAATGAACGTCTCCTGTTCCCGGAGGAAGGTCAACAACCATATAATCCAACTCCCCCCATTCCACATCTGTAATCATTTGGTTCAAGGCTTTAGTAGCCATAGGGCCGCGCCAAACAACGGCCTGATCACCTTCCGTAAAAAATCCAATACTCAACACTTTAACACCGTGAGCTTCAACAGGAGCCATTACTTGCTTTCCATCCACTTCAATGAGTCTTGGTTTTTCCAATACCACATCGAACATGGTCGGTGCAGATGGTCCGTATATGTCTGCGTCTAACAAACCCACTTTATGTCCCAATGCCGCAAGACCCGCAGCCAAATTCGAAGACACGGTGCTCTTCCCTACGCCACCTTTTCCACTTGCAACAGCAATAATGTGTTTTACACCCGGAAGAATTCTACGCAACTCACCGCTTCTTTCATCTCCTGAAATAGCTTCAACATGAACCTTCACTTCGAATTCATTTCCCAACACACGCTGAATAGCGAAGACACAAGCTTCACGCATGCGCTGTTTGGCGTGCATTGCTGGATTACTTACTTTCACTTCTAACTCAAGCTCATTCCCTTCTGCGCGAATAATCTTCACCAAATTCAAGGTCACTATGTCCTTCTTCAAATCTGGTTCTTGCACATTGGCTAACGCTTCTAAAATTGCTGCTTTTGAAACACTCATGGTATTATTTTTTCGGCATTCTTGCCTGAATGTATTTAATCTTTCTTCCTTCTTTCAACCACATTTGCTCGTAAAATGTTCGAATCTCCAAAACATCTTTGAGCTTCTCATCAATGGTTTCTAAAAATCCCGATTCGTAGATGTTATCGTCATGCAAAATTATTTCTGCTCCCATCAAAGGAATCTCGCGCAACGCTCGTTCGTAGAGAGCTGGATTGTCGTGCTTAATATGAACGATTCCTTCTGACTTCAACATGCGCTCATAACGCTTCATGTAAAACCCTGAAGTAATTCTTCTGTTTCCGTCATGATCATTCGGCATGGGATCTGAAAACGTCAGCCAAATTTCATCCAATTCATTGTCTTCGAAAAACGCGTCAATGAATTCAATTCGAGCACGAAGAAAAGCCACATTCGTCAATCCCATTTCAAGTGACTCTTTTGCTCCCTTATGAAAACGATGTCCCTTAACGTCTATACCCAAATAATTCTTATCTAGATTTCGCTGAGCCTGTCCAACAGCGTACTCTCCCTTACCACAGCCCAATTCAACAACAAGCGGATTGTTGTTTTTATAGAATTCTTCGCGCCACAATCCTTTCATGAACGTTGCATTTTCGCGAATGATTGGCATTAAGTTCGGCTCGAACACATGTGGAAACGTCTTGTTCTCGGCCCATCGTTTTAACTTATCCTTCGCCATATTATTCCGCTGTAAAGATTTTTCGCCAAGTCTCTGGAATGGCCTGTGGGCGATGATCTTTGTGATTGAAACAAACTAAAACAGATTTACCTGTTGCACATAAACGTTCCCCAACAACAACACGATAGCACACCGAAAAGCTTTTATTTCCAACGTGCTCAACCCACAACCGAATGAACATTCGGTCGTTAAGAAAAACAGGATAAATGTAATCTATTTCATTTCGAGCTACAATCACCCCGTCTTCATTCCAATTCCAAATTCTCGCTACGCGCTCTTTGAAATAAGCCATACGTGCTTGCTCGAAATAACTGAAATACACGGCGTTGTTTACATGCCCCATCGCATCTATATCCGCGAAACGAATTTCAACCGTGGTTTCGAAAATCTCTTTCCCTTCGGGCTCTTCCATAAACTAATTTTAGAGCACAAAGATAATTCCGAGCGTGTTCTATTTAGAAAAAACTTGATAACCGTATGGAGCCAATGCACGCTGATTTCTCGAGTAAAGCGAAAACGTTTCACTGTTGAAAATGCTTCTGAAATCACCGTCTGGAACCTCATCTGTAAAGTTGAACACTTGAGGTTTGTCAGAGAAATTCAATAACACAACCACTTGGCGATCGCCATTGGTGCGAACGTATGCGTATAGTACATCGTCGTTCGACGTTTTCAATTTCTTGAAGCTACCACCGAACTCGCCGTTCCATAATGCTGGATTCTCATGGTGCACAGCAAGCAGGCGCTTGTAGAAGTCGCTGTTGACATAGTTATTGAAATAAGCAGTGTCTTTATCGAAGAAGCGTAAACGTTTTGCATTTCCTTTCATATCTACCTCCCCACCTTCCTGCGAAGTATAAACCAACGGCATTCCTTGAAGTGTGAAAGACAAAACATCAAACAACTTACGCTTCACACCGTAACGCTCCCCTCCTGTTCCATTCCAAGTGTTCTCATCGTGATTCGTTGTGAATCCCATGCGATAGGCACTCTTTTGAAAGGCCGTATCCGATTTCGCCATGTAATCATCAAACGCATAAAGGGACTTCTCTCCTTTTGCCACTGCATTCATAATACCCATTAGCTCCCAGCTGTAAGACATATCGAATGCCTTCAAGTGATGATCTTTTTGTTCAGCTTCCGCCAACATAAAGACTGGTTTAATAGCATCCAATGCAGCACGCGCATCGTTCCAAAATTCTGTAGGAACATTCATTGCTACATCGCAACGGTAACCATCTATGCCACAATCCTTCACCCAATATTCCATAGCGCGAATCATTTCTTTTCGCAACTCAGCGTTGTCATAATTCAAATCTGCAACATCAGACCAATCTGGGACCGGAGGAACAATGTTTCCATTGGCATCATGCGTATACCAATCGGGATGCTGCAAAACCCAAGGATGATCCCAAGCTGTATGATTCGCAACCCAGTCTAGTATGACATACATTCCCAATTCGTGAGCTTTATTCACAAGACGCTTGAAGTCTGCTGTAGTTCCAAACTCAGGATTAACTCCAGTGTAATTCTTTACGCTGTAATAACTGCCGAGGCTTCCCTTTCTATTCAGTTGACCAATTGGGTTAATGGGCATAAGCCAAAGAATATCTACTCCCAAAGAATCCATACGCGGCAGATCTTTTTCCAATGCAGCAAAAGTTCCTGCAGCGGTATGCTGACGAACATTCACTTCATAGATGGTTGCGTTTTTAGACCAGTTCGGGTGACGAACGACTTTGGTTTCTGAATAGCCGACTTGCTTTGCCTCTGAAGTGTAATCTTGATTTTTAGACACACCGCAACCTGCCAAAGCAATTGCCAATAAAACGAATAATTTATTTTTCATGTTGAAGGAAATACTTAGTGTCAAATATACACGAAGGCCTCTTAATTCGAACGAAGAATTTTCCACAAACGAATTGAGCCGTCGTCACTCGCAGAAAGAAGAAGTCCGTTTTTAAGAAAATGCAGCGCGTTAACGCTTCTCGCATGCGAACCGCCACAAAGGAAATCTAAGGTCTCTGCATCCCAAACTTTAATCTCTTTGTCGCGACTGCCTGTCACAAAAACGTGTCGCTTGGGATGAAAAGCTATTGCGTACACATTTCCCTTGTGCGCTGTGAAGTTTATGATTGGATCGTACTTCTTCTTTGAATTCCACAAGTGAATTTCACCGTCCCTACCTCCAGTTAGAAGCACACTCTTCTTGGGATGAAAAGCACAAGAAGCAACACCCAACTCATTTACTTTTTTCTTCTCTATTGAATTGAAAAAAATAGGGTCTACTATTTCCATTTGACCATTGGAGAAAGGAAAAGCCAACTCGGGCTTGTGTGTGCTTACTGCAAATCGGCGAATCTTCGAATCGGAAAGTGGTATTGTTCTTACATAGTTCGCGTCTGATCTGTTCCATTCAATGACGTTACCATCCGCTCCGACACTCAAGATTTTATCCTCTATAATTTTAATATCGAAAACACCACCTGGGTGAACATTGTAGTTCTTAATTTCTTTTTTGTTTTCAATATCAACCACACTTAACGTGTTTTGCTGACAACCGATCCACAAAAATTTAGAAGCCTCATCATAGAGTAATGAAAAAACGGCTCCACTCGTTTTGACTTGAATCTCTGATGAAACGCCGTATTCAGTATTCCATTCGGAAACTAATCCGTTCGCAGAAGCTGTAAAAAAAGAATCTGCATGCGTGCCATCGGCAATAGCATACAGCGGCGTTTTCATATCGCCGAAAGAATCGAGCAGCTCCAACTTCATTTCGCTAAAGTAAAATAAAAAAGGGACCGAAGTCCCTTTTTAAATTAAGTCAAAAGCGTATTGAATCAATATCCTTGACGGAATCCACCTTCTCTACGGTTAGAGGTACGTGGACGGTCTTCAGCTTCTTTAACGTTGATCTTGCGACCTTTCATCTCAGCTTGGTCTAAAGCGTCAATTGCATTGCGCGCTTCAGCATCATCTGACATTTCAACAAAACCAAAACCGCGTGAACGACCGGTATCACGGTCAGTAATCACTTTAGCAGAAGCTACTTCACCATATTGAGTGAAGATTGCTTGGAGCTCATCGCTCGTTAGACTGTAGTTCAGTCCAGAAACAAAAATGTTCATAAAAAAAATAAAATTAATTAATGCTTACCCTTCATATAGTTGACATCTTCGAGAAGACTTCAAATCTAAAATCACAATAAGCTTTAACAAAGATAGACGAATTTTTCAAACACGCAAGAAAAACAACATTTTTCTTAAGTTAAGATTTCGAGATCAATTTCATGACCAGCATGCGAGCGAATATTGAACACTTGCTGATTTTCTAAAATCAGGTACTGACCAACTATCCCTTTTAACTTTCCTTCATATACATTGTCAGGAGCGAGTTTCCATGTCTTCGGATTCACGGGGCGTTCCTCGCAAGGAAATTGAATGTCCCAAACTTTGTCTTCGTCGTCTATAAAGTCTTGGAACGTATCTGGAATTTCAAACAATAAATTATCTTTTGCTTCCAGCAAACTCGTTTGCTCTGTAAAACTTGGCTGTAACATTCCCTTCCAATTTGATTTATCAGAAACATGTTCTTTGAGCAGAACCTCAAACTCTCCGGCCAATTGTCGGTATGGTGCGCGTGCGAAAATTAAACCCTGACGGGCACCTTGATCAATCCATCTTGACAATAGATTTCGCTCAGAGGTCACCCCCACCTTCACCCCTGATGTAAATGACAGATAAACGATATGAGGAATCAGATGATTGTCACGCTCCCACTCCATGTCACCACGCAAGGCCACACCCTCATGCGCCTTGCACAATTCCGGATGAATAATACAAGGAGATGCATTTGATGAATCTTGAAAGCCATTCCAACACAACCCTTCTCCAAAAGTCTTATTCAATTTCTCTCCATGAAGTATGCATCGAATATCACCCGTTGCCGCAATACGAATTTTCTGGCCCACACATTCGTTCATGTTTAATTCACCAACTGAATCCAAGTTCTCAAATAAGGGAAGAACATATTGAGCTTCGCCTGATTCAGACAAGCTCGTTCGCATTTTTCTTAAATGTGTCTTCATAATTTTGAAACAAAGAAAAAGAATACTATATTCGTTTTAACAAATTCTTTCAATATGAAGAAACAATTACTCTCTTTTTTAGCATTTGGAGCTATTCTTTCAGCTTCTGCGCAAACCGTTTTATTCGAAGACAATTTCGATTCTTACACCGCTGGAACAGGGGTTGTTGCTCAAAACGTCTCTTGGGCTTATTGGAGCGCTGGCACTGCATCAGATGGAATAGTAAGTTCTGATTTCGCTAGCAGTGGTGCAAATAGCGCTAACATAAGCGGAACAGGTGCAGACCTAGTTTTACCTATCGGACCATTTACCTCGGGTAAGTATGATATCAAATTCAAAATGTATCTTCCTGCAGGTGCTGGTGGATACTTCAATGCGCTTCACACGTGGTCAGGTTCTTCAACAACCTACCAATGGGCTTGTGATGTTTTCTTTGACGGGACAGGTGTTGCGACATGGACAACAGGTGGAACTCAAGGTGGCGCTGTAACAGTTGGAACAGACACATGGTTTGATGTTCAAATCACTGCCGATCTAGACAATGATCTTGGTAGAATTTACCTCAACGGAGTTGCTGCTAACGAATGGCAGTGGAGTCTTGACAATGCGAACGGAAACGCGGGAACTAACGCTATTGCAGCGGTTGATTTTTACGGTACGAACACTGCCGGAACCGCTGGGAACTACTACATCGACGATGTTCAAGTTATTGAATCGACAGGGGTTTCAGTAAAGCCAGTAGCTAACACTAAAATCTCAAAGGTTTCTATCTATCCTAACCCAACCAACTCAAATTTCAGCATTGAAATTCCTGAAAGCTTCGTTGGTGGTGAAATCAGCATCATTGATCTAACGGGTAAAGTGGTTATGAAAGACCGTGTTACTCAGAGCGCCGTTAAGCGTTTCGACGTTTCTAATTTGAATGACGGAATCTATTTGATTCGAATGAACAATGGATCTGCTCAATTCACAGACAGACTAATCAAGAAATAAAACAATATTTTCTTCAGAGAAAGGAGCCAATTCGTTGGCTCCTTTTTTATTTTTGGACCAATAGTTGAAAAGTGCTTTGCGCAGATCGAATCTTTCAAAAAGAATTCAATTTCGAAAAGCAACGTATACCTAACTTTGAAAGTCTATTAGAGAGTTATGAAATTTATGAAAGCGAAAATCTTGTTATTCCTGCTTATTTCAATAAGCCTATTTGCAAACGCGCAAACAAAAAAAGCGAAACTACCCTACTCCATCAAAGGCAAAATTGAAGGCCTTCAAAATGCAGATATATATCTCGCCAATTATTATGGAAACAAGTTGTACTACAACGACACCTGTCATGTAGACGCAAAAGGAAATTTCGAATTCGCAGGTAAACCTTTCAATGAATGTGGAAAATACGCGCTGGTTATGCCTGGACCTCGTTACTTCGACTTTATTGCTTCTGATGAACAAATTATCATCAACTGTTCTGCAGATGCTGATTTGAGCAAGATTGACGTCGTTCAATCGAAAGAAAACAAACTCTTCTTTGAATACATACGTTACATCAATGGCAAACGCAATGTTCGCATGCCACTTGACAATTGCATCAACGATTCGCTAAAATCTGAAGGAGATAAAAAACCTTGTATTGAAGAACTGACCAAATTGAACAACGAAGTAATTAATTACCAGAAAGAACTAATAAAAAACAACCCTACTTCCCTATTCGCGAAATACCTGCGCATGGGAATGGAAGAAGAAATCCCTGCAGCTCCTGAGAATATCGCTGACGATAAAAAGCAAGAGTGGCAATACTACTGGTACCGCCATCACTATTGGGACCGTTGCGACTTGAAAGATCCGCGCATGGTTCGCGACGGGGCTTTCCACAAACTTGTTGAAGACTACATCACTAAAACTCTTCCTCAAATTCCTGATACCGTTTGTGCTGAAGTTCAAAAAATAATCAAAGCTACTGCCGGTAATGAAGAGTCTTTCAAATACATCACGCACTTTGCTACATACACTGGAGAGACTTCAAAAATCATGTGTATGGACGAACTGTTCGTATTCATGATTGACAATTACTATTCAAAAGGAATGTGTGACTGGGTGAAGGAAGACAAGTTGAAAGAGATGATGGAAGCTGCAGATAAGAAGCGTGATTGCCGTTGCGGTGAAAAGGCTCCAGACATTATTCTTCCTGACACATCAGAAAAGAACTGGGTTTCTATGCACAAATCACGCGGTGAATACACACTTATGGTAGTTTGGGAAAGCTCTTGTGGACATTGCAAAAAAGAAGTTCCGCTTCTACTCGACTTGTACCACAAATACAAGGACAGAGGGTTTGTTGTTTATGCGATTGGCAATGACTACGAGAACAACAAATGGGTAGATTTCATTAACGAGTATAAGCTCGATTGGATCAACGTTAGCGACACTCCAGACATAATGAAGCAGGAAAAAGCAACCGAACTTATCTACAGCGGCGTTACAACATTGAAGAGCTTGAACTACCGAACCACTTGGGATGTGACAAGTACTCCGAAGGTTTTCCTAATGGACAAGGACATGAAGATTATCGCGAAGTCTTTGGGCGCTGAGCAATTAGACGAACTTCTTGAAAATCTCTACAAAGGCGAAAAAGTGGAAACAAATAAGTTTCAAGAAACCGAATACGAAGACGTTAACACTCCTCGCAAATAAGCAGTGAGCCACTTCGAATACCTCCGCACTGGCATGCTTCGCAATGAAGTTGATGCTTATGTGGAAATGTGGAATTCGAAGCCCAATGAAATAAATCTATTTATTTCTTCATTTAACGAATTAACGCAAACGCAACAGCGTAAAGGCGTCTGGATTCTCGATCATCTTTCGCAGAAAAATGCGACATCGATTCAACCTCATCGAGAATTCATATTTAACTTGATAAATCATTCAAAAGACTCTTCGGTTCGCCGAGAGTCTTTTGGCATTTTATACAACCTTGAACTTACTGAAGAGCAAGACGGAAGAATGCTCGAAAGAGCCTTCTGCACGCTGAGTTCGTTCGATGTGGAAACGGCAGAGAGGCATCATGCGTTGCAATGGGTTTTGCGTGCAGCGAAAGACTACCCCGAGTTATATGATGAAATCATTGCTGGAATTGAACTCGTGAAAGACATTGGAACACCCGCCTGGAAGCGATACAGTTCGAAATTAATTCTTCAACTTGAAATAAAAAAGGCGAAGGCCTTTAGTTCGAAAGCAAAGAAATAATCTCTGCAGACACATCACCCTTTTGAACATCTATTTGTCGCACATGCGGCTTGTTGCGGTACCAAGTCATTTGTCGCTTTGCGTAATTTCGAGTGTTCTTCTTTATCTCTGCTATGGCTTCTTCTTTCGTGTAAGTACCTTCAAGATGAGTAAAAACCTCTTTATAGCCAACCGTATTTAAAGCTTGTAGATTTCGCAATGGAAGAAGTTCTTCAACTTCCTTTAAAAGTCCCTCTTCTACCATTTTATCCACCCGAACGTTTATTCGGTCGTAGACCCATTCACGCTCTCCTGAAAGAAATAGATGAATAATCTCGGCGTCAATAGCATCGCTTGATTTCGTGCGTAATTCAGAGAAGGGTTTACCTGTGATTTGAATAACCTCCAACGCGCGAATAACGCGATGCGCGTTTTCTAAATCTACTCGCGCAGCGAAGTCAGGATCTTTTGATTTAAGCTCTTCCACTAGAACAGAAAGACCTTCTATTTCACACCTTCGATTCAGCGTGTTTCTAACTTCCTTATCTCCCGGTAATTCATCTAAGCCGTATAGCAAGGCGTCCATATAAAGCATGCTTCCACCAACAATGACTACAACTTCATTCGCTTGAAACAACTCTTGAATTTTAGCCCTTGCATCGCGTGAAAACATACCCGCGGTATATTCTTCTTCAACCGATAAAAAAGAGATGAAATGATGTCGTGCAGCGTTTAACTCTTCCTCGGAAGGACGAGCAACACCTATGGACATTTCCTTGTAAAATTGACGTGAGTCGCAGGAAATAATTTCGGTTTGAAAATGATTCGCTAATAAAATGGCCAAAGCTGTCTTACCGACTCCCGTAGGTCCTGAAATAGCGATGACCGTTTTCATTGATGATTAAATCAATCCTCTTCCAACCTTTTTAATTTTCCCCTCTTCCACCATTTTCGGCATTATGGTATCCAATACACCGTTGATGAATGTTGCAGACTTTGGCGTGCTGTAGAATTTCGCCAATTCAATGTATTCGTTCATGGTAACTTTCGTTGGAATGCTTTCAAAATAGATTGCTTCTGCAATAGCCATTTTCAACAACACTAAATCCATGATTGCAATACGATCGGTTTCCCAGTTAGGAGTAACGAGAGAAACTCGCTCTTTCGTATCGGCACCTGTTGCCAATGTTTTGCGGAACAACTGTCTGCAAAACTCTTCCTCCTCGTCTCCTTCCTTCCACAAAGGAAGAAATTCAATATCCGTATCTGTTTCCTTAATTGACTTCAATGAACGCAAAACCATACTTGCGGTAAGATCTAAATCGTCGTTCCAGAAAATACCTTGATCTTCAAGATAATCGTGCATTAACTCAAAGTTCACCAAGTGACGTTTGAACAACTTCACCACAATTTCTTTATCGTGCTCAAAACCGCGCTCTTCGCTCGTCATGTAAGCTTGATATTCTTCGCAATCCTGAATGTCCTTGAACATCTGCTTCAGTAAGTCACGATTCTCGGTCCACTTCAGGTGGTTATCCTTCATGGCTTTCTCCAAAGATTTGCTGTGAGATAAAATGCGCAATACGGCATTCGCCGCGAACTTCGTGTTTGGATGAAGATCTTCGTGGCTTGGAAGTTTCTTATTCATTCCAGCTTCAATTTTCTCAATTGAAAGCGAATGCATTTCCACCATTAACTGAATGAAGGCTACATACAAATCGCGAAAACGATTCACGCTTTCGAAAAGCATTTTCTCATAAGAAGCCGCGTTCGGCTCTTCTTCATTGTAATAGGCAAATAATACCTGTAAAACTTTAATTCGTATGTGTCTTCTGTTTAGCATAATCTCTCCCCTCTAATCAATATCTAGTTTTAATGTTCGCAATCGATTGAATGCGTTGCTCTGCCATTTGATTTGCCGCCAAGTATGAAGGAATTCCTTTTTCCTTTGAGGCAGAATAAATCTTAAGTGTTGTATCGTAAATCAGTTCAGCCTGAGCCAAAGATGCTTGTCTATTGTACCCAACTATTTCCCAATAGCAGTTGATGATTCCTCCAGCATTCACTAAATAATCGGGAGCATATAGAATTCCTTTATCCAAAACGCGTTGACCGTCTTCCGTTTCTACAGCTAGTTGGTTGTTTGCAGCTCCACAAATAATTCCGCAAGACAATTGCTCTAACGTTTCTTTGCTCACTGTTGCTCCCAAAGCACAAGGGCTGTAAATGTCCATTGGAGTAGTATAAACTTCCGAAGGAAGAATGGCTTTAACACCGTACTTCTTCACAACATCGTTTACTCTGTCTTCGTAGATGTCGGTTATAATAACATGAGCGTTTTCTTTCACCAAATACTCAACAAGGTATTCTCCAACATGACCTACACCTTGAACTACAATAGTCTTACCTGCAAGTGAATCGCTTCCAGTTTGTTCTTTCACGCTGGCCTTCATTCCCATGTATACGCCATAAGCGGTAACAGGACTCGGATCTCCGCCGCCGCCCATATAATCTGGCAAACCAACAACGTGATCGGTTTCCATCTTCACGTATTCCATGTCACGTGTCCCGATACCCACATCTTCTGCGGTAATGTATCTTCCACCTAACCCGTCTACGAATTTTCCGAAACTGCGCATTAGCGCTTCGTTTTTATCTTTTTTCGAATCTGCGATAATCACAGCTTTTCCGCCACCGATGTTCAAACCGGCAAGGGCGCTCTTGTAGGTCATTCCACGAGAAAGACGAAGAACATCTGTCAATGCATCGCCTTCAGAGGCGTACATCCACATGCGCGTTCCGCCCACTGCAGGTCCTAATGTTGTGTTGTGAATTGCTACGATGGCTTTTAATCCGGTTGCATTGTCTTGACAAAAGACCACTTGTTCGTGGTTATGCAACGCCATTCTTTCGGTAACTGCAGACATTTCTGCAGAGCTGTTTTGTTGAGTCATAAAAAATGATTTCCTATTGAAAGATTTACTTTCAGCCGCGAATTTAGCGCTTAACTATGAAAGTTCCGCTATTATTGAAGAATTTCGTCAATGGCAACAGCCAATCTGCGATCTCTTTCGGTAACTACATCTCCAGCGTCGTGAGTACTTAATTCAACGCGAACATAATTGTAAACGTTAAACCATGCTGGATGATGACCATGTTTTTCAGCCAAGAATGCTACTCTTGTTAAGAATGTAAATGCTTCTTGGAAGTCTTTGAAACGAAATTCTCTAACGAGTTTATTGTCCAATTCGCGCCACATAGTGCTTTAATTTTCCCAAATGTACACTTTTCTTCCAACCATTCACATTCCACATTGAATAATTGACAATCATTTAAAATGGGAAAAGGAATTTTATTATCAAATTTGGAACATGGTAAACGGACAATGTCTTCTTTCATTTATTCCCATGCGCGCAGAAGCCTCTGATCGCAGTGAACAAGTTAGTCAACTTATTTTTGGGGAGACCTATGAAGTCCTTGAGGAAAATGAAAAGTGGTATTTCATTGAAACAAGCTTTGACCAATACCGCGGTTGGATTGACAAAAAACAATTCTCTCCTCAGGTTTTCGAAGTGGATACCACACGAGTATTTGCTTTTCCCAGTATACTTCAAGCGTTCGAAAACAAACATATTCTCATGCCACTTGGCGCTTTTGTGCCTGAGGATTTTCAATATCAAATATTGTCTCTGAACGAGGCGCTTGCTTTGTTCAAGACGTACTTAGGTGTTCCCTATGTTTGGGGAGGAAAGACCAATTTCGGCTATGATTGTTCCGGATTCACGCAATCGTTTTTTAAAACTTTAGGCTACGCGCTAAAACGCGATGCCTATCAACAAGCTACAGAAGGAACCGATGTCATGCTGCTTTCTGAAGCGAAGACAGGCGACCTCGCTTTCTTTGATAATGCTGAAGGACGAATTACTCACGTTGGAATAATTATGGAAAACGAAGGGAGTTTCGAAATACTTCATGCTTCCGGAGAACTTCGAGTGGACGTCTTAGACCATCAGGGTATCAATAAAAAAAGCGAAGGTTATTCGCATAACCTTCGCCTCATTCGTAGAATTCTATAAGTCTTATTTCGCGCTTAACGCATCTTCAATCAATTGAACCACGTGCCCTCTGTGTGCTTTTGTTAAAGCATTTCCAGCAATGTTGCCCGCTTCCATCTTCTGAATGCGTTTCAATTCCGACAATGCAACTCCTTGAGAAACGTTGTCATAACCAGCCTTCATATCGATCATAGAAATTAATCGACGCGTATATTCAATTTGTAAATTCTGACGAATGGTATTCACGTCACCTTTCAAATCTGACTCAAAAATAGCTTGTGTTAAATCGTACATCACTTCATCAATAGAGTATGTATTTCCATACATATAGCTATCAATAATTCTCTGATGAACACGTGGGTGCATCAAGTGATTTAAACACTCCGATTGCATGTCTAAAATACGATCGTGAATTTTAGGATCATCGCTTTTTGAATATTGGCTAAAGCCTCTTCTTTGATCCAACAAGTAATTGAAAGTCGGAATGGCTTCACTCCAAACATCTCCCGCAAATGCATATTTCGCCAAAGCCTTCATGGCTTCTTTTTGTTTCACTTCAGAAACTGGCTCCAGCGGCTTCACTGATGAACCTTGTCCTGCATAGGCTCTGTCGTAATGCACGCC
This sequence comes from Flavobacteriales bacterium, assembly GCA_044371535.1. Classification (GTDB taxonomy): domain Bacteria; phylum Bacteroidota; class Bacteroidia; order Flavobacteriales_D; family Sanyastnellaceae; genus CAIZGX01. The sequence continues at coordinate 14,154 of JBILTL010000035.1, forward strand.
ACCAATCTGACGCGTCATCACACTCGTTTGAGTACCATACTCTTTCGTTGCAATTAAAAACGACTGAAGCAACTCTGCATAACTTTCATTTGAAGTAATCAAATGTTCTCTCAACTTTGGAAGGACAACTTTAACCAATTCGCAACGTTCTGCGCCATAAGCAACAGGGTCGCTAGACAAATCGAAAATATTAACATCTGGATCTATTCCTCTTCCGGGGGTGCGCATATCATCTCCATCGTTTCCGTATGCCAATTGATGCTCAATACTTCTTGCCGTAATCTTATCTAAACGTTCTTTTTCTTTTTGATCATCAGGTGCCGCTTGACTATAGCCATATTCAATCACCCACTTGTCGTAAGGACCTACTTTCACATCGCAATACAATGCCTGATCCTTCGGGTTCAACTGATAGTTGAAAGCAGGATATTCCATCACAGAATTCGCCAAACCTTCCTTATTTATTTTCTCTACGTTCTTAATGTCTGCAACCGACTGAAGCGTACTTGCGCGCATGTTGTGAGTAAGACCAAGTGTGTGTCCTACTTCATGAAGAACCAAGCGATACAACATCTGACGAACAATTTCTTGTTTCTCCAAATCACTTGCTCCTAGAACGTTTGCAGCATTTGTTCCGAAAATCAACTGCTCGTTACTCATTGCAGCAGCATTACATAAGAAAGGATTACGAGCACCCTTTGCTTTCAAAATTTCTTCTTGTTCTTCTGAAAGTGAACTTCCCAAACGGAAGGTGCGATCTGCATAAACGCGGTTGGTTAAAGCTACCCACTCTAACATAATGTCTGCTCCTAAAATCTCGCCAGTACGAGGATTAACGAAGCTTGGACCGTAACCACCAAATGGAGGTGCAGGCGTTGATGTCCAACGCAAAACGTTGTAACGAATATCTCCTGCATCCCAAGTTGCATCATCAGGTTGTTGCAGACAAACCACAGCATTCTTAAATCCTGCTGCTTCAAAAGCTACATTCCAACGCTCCACAGCTTCTTTGATTAAAGGACGAAACTCAACTGGCGTGGTGTTTTCCATCCAGAAAGTAATGGGTTGAACGGGCTCGCTCAATTTTTCAGTTGGATTTTTCTTTTCCAAATTCCAACGATGAATCACATCTCTCCAAGGTGTTGCTGAAGCAACGGTCATGTCATTTACTTGCGTGGTGAAATAACCAATGCGCGGATCATCAAAACGAGGTTTGAAGTTGTTTTGTGGAACCGACAAGAACGAATGCTGATATTGAACGGTTACGTTTCTTCCATCTGCAACTGCATCTCCACCTATGTTCGGAGAACTCGTTTCGTAAACATAAGACACCACAATTTCAGAGTTCTCTTTGTAGGTTCGAATGGAATTCACTTTTGACTTCTCTTTGCTTAGACCTCCCAAAGAGGCTTCTACACCGCGGGATGCAGGCATTTTTACCAATTGCATTTTTTCAGAAAGCAACAAGGCATCTCCATCTATAAGCATTTTGTTTCCATCAAGACTTGTTGCTTCTATCTTCTCAGAAGCCAAAACAGGATTGTTGATGTTGGAAGAAGATGATTTGCTAATGGCGTTTGCTGGATCGTAATAATAATTCGTATTCGGCTGTATGATTTCTAAACGCTCATAATTCTTTTTGAAAACGACAATCTTTGAATCTCCGAACGCGCCTTTATGGTAGCCAGTTTCAACAGGAGCATTTTCAATATAATTGAAATAGATGAACTCTTGATTCAATTGAGCCTTTTGAACTTCAATATACGTTTTACCCGTAACAGTATCCGTGTAGAAAGTAAGAAGACCTTCTTTCTTCTTGCACTTCTTCACCAAATCGCCGAACTTATCTTCTGGCTTTTTCTCTTCTTTCTTTACCGGTTCCTTTTTCTTTTTTACAGGATCAACCGTTCCGTATGCCGGAAATACCAATACTCCGGAAAGGACAATGGCAAACAATGCTAGATGCTTTTTCATTTTCAAAATTTAGATAGGCGAATATAAATCAGGTTACGTTAAAAATAACTTACCTTTGCAGCGGTAAAAAAATTAACCCTTTAAATGGATTCCTCCCCGTGCAGTTCGAACTTACAAAAGAGTTGTTGGCAGACCTCCGCAAATGGATAGGCGAAGGGAAGGATAGTGCTGTACACGAATTTACCAAAGATCTCCACCCAGCAGACGTTGCTGAAATCATTAACGAGCTTCCAACCCAAGAAGGTGTTTACCTCTACCGCATTCTCGATGAAGAGACCGCTGCAGATGTAATGCTTGAATTGGATGAAGACATTCAAGAGACATTACTTTCAAACCTTACCAGCCGAGAAATTGCTGAAGAGTTAATTGAGAACATTGACTCCGATGACGCGGCCGACGTACTTGCCGGTTTAAGCGAAGAAAAACAAGAAGAGGTAATCGCCTTACTTGAAGACGAAGAGCAAGCCAGTGACATTATGGACTTAATGACCTATGCCGAAGGAACGGCGGGTGCATTAATGGCCGTTGAAATGGTTACCGTAAAACAATATTGGACCGTTGCGCAAGCGATACGTGAAATGAGAAAGCAAGCGGAAGATTTGGATAACGTATACACGATATATGTCGTTGATGAAGAAGATCGGCTGCTCGGAACACTTAGTATGAAGGCACTCATATTCGCATCAGCGAGTATGCGTACGATTTTGAAAGAATTATACAAGGAATCAAAAGTTAGAACGGTGAATGTTGATACGCCTGCCGATGAGGTCATGCGCATCATGAAGAAATATGACTTAGTCGTTCTTCCCGTTCTCGATGAAGAGCAAAAGTTAGTTGGAAGAATTACCATTGATGACGTGGTTGACTTGATGCAAGAAGAAGCCAATCGCGATTATCAATTGGCGAGTGGTATCTCTGAAGACGTTGAATCGAGCGATAGCATCTGGACGCTCACTCGAGCCAGACTTCCATGGTTGTTAATTGGAATGATTGGAGGAATGAGCGGAGCCTATATCATTGGTGTCTTCGACATTACAGAATATCCAGCAATGGCTGTATTCATGCCGCTTATTGCCGCTACCGGTGGGAATGTTGGCGTACAGTCAGCAGCACTTGTTGTTCGCGCTCTTGCAAATCAAAGCGCATTTGACGAAACGGTTTGGCAAAAATTAGTGAAAGAATTTGGAGTAGGCTTGTTGAATGCGAGTGTGTGCAGCGCCATAATTTTCTTAGCGAGTCAGTTATTTCATTTCGAATTATTATTAAGTCTCACAGTATCCCTAGCCCTCTTCTGCGTAATCATTTTCGCAAGTATCAGTGGAACCTTCTTCCCTCTTATGCTCGACAAATTAAAAATAGACCCAGCCTTGGCTACAGGACCATTCGTTACAACGGCGAATGATATTGTTGGACTAATTATTTAT
>JBILTL010000036.1:0-17514 GCA_044371535.1 Flavobacteriales bacterium
GGGATCTTTCGGATCTTCAAGCTTCGTGGCGTCGGTAACAATGTTCTTGTTAATGACGTCTTTCAATTCTTTTTCCGGAAGAAAAATGTTAATGTAATTGCCGTAGCTCTTACTCATTTTTTGTCCGTCTGTTCCTGGAACATACATCGTTGCTTCGTTCACTTTTGAATCGGGCAAAACGAAAGTTTCTCCCATTTGATGGTTGAAGGCAGAAGCAATGTCCCGCGTGATTTCCAAATGCTGCAATTGATCTTTTCCTACAGGAACAACGTTTGCGTCGTACAACAGAATGTCTGCAGCCATTAAAACCGGATAGGTAAATAAGCCTGCGTTTACTTCTTTCAAACGGTCTTGACGGTCTTTGAAACTGTGCGCATTCGCCAACATGGGGAACGGCGTAAAGCAGTTCAAATACCAAGCGAGTTCTGTAACTTCAGGAACATCGCTCTGACGATAGAACACATTTTTATCTGTGTTGAAACCGCAAGCCAACCAAGCAGCCGCTACGCTGTAGGTGTTGTTACGAATTTCTTCCGCATTCTTAATTTGAGTAAGTGTGTGAAAATTCGCAATGAATAAATACGCTTCGTTGGAAGGGTGATTACTCATTTCAATTGCCGGAGCAATTGCGCCCAACACATTACCTAAATGCGGTGTTCCTGTACTTTGAATGCCTGTTAATACGCGTGCCATAGTGGTAAAATTCGCTGCAAAGAAACGGCTTTATTTGCTTCGTTCTTTATCGTATTTGTTCTTGTACAACAAGTACATTTCGGTTTGCATGTTGCTAAGCGCAATACTTCTTCCGTCGATGTAAGCTAGTCGCAATTGATTGGTGGTCATGTTCAACGCATCGCCGTATGAAACGAAAAGCGTTGCGCTTTTTCCAACTTCAAGTGTTCCGTATTTTTTATCTATTCCCAAAATAGACGCTGCATTACTTGTCAAAGCCTTCACTGCTTCTTCATACGGAAGTCCATGTGCAACAGCTGTACCGGCCATGAACGGTAGGTTTCGCGTGCCCATGCGCTCCATGTCTCCTTCGTTTTGAAAAGCGAAAAGAATTCCTGCATCGTATAATTTTTTCGCTAAAGCGAAAGATGCGTGTGGATCGTCTTCGTCCAATGAAGCCAAGTCATGCACACGACGAAGAAGAACAGAGATGTTTTCTTCTTTCAGAATAGTGGCTGCAAGTGGTGCATCGTAACCACCCACAAGCACCATTTTCACAATACCCATGTCGCGTTTGAATTGCACAGCCTCGTGAATAGACTTCAGTTCATCGGCATGAACGTAGAGTGTTTTGCTGCCATCGAATAGTCCTTTCATGGCTTCGAAACGAAGTTCAGTCAAATCTCCTTTTGGTGCTTTGGCGTATGCTTTTGCATCGTTGAAGAACAGATCTATTTCGCGCTTTTGTTGATCGTAGCTTTTCACTTTAGACACAAGAATTCTTCCTTTGTCGTAGTGTCTGTGAATGACTTGCGGCCAGTTCAGGTGCAGGCCATCGTCTGCACGCACCACAGCGTCTTCCCAGTTCCAAGCGTCGAATTGCATGATTGAAGAAGAACCTGAAATTATTCCACCACGTGGTGTTACTTGTCCAAGTAACACACCGTTCGAACGAACGGTGGGAATAATTTCCGAATCAGCATTGTACGCAATAACCGAACGAACGCTCGGTTTGAATGTTCCTACTTCATACAAATCGTTCTGCGCACGAACGGCATCTATTTCAACCAATCCCAACGAAGAGTTCGGTGCAATGAATCCCGGATAAACATGCTGACCTTCGATCGGAATAACCTTGTCGAATTTGGTCACATCTATGCGAGAAACAGTAGCATCTGCAACAAGCGTAAGTATACCGTTTTCAAAAGCGATGTAAGCATTTTCAATGACTTTTCCATTTCCCAAATGCGCGTAGCAATTGGTCAGAAGAATTGACTCTTTCTGCGCTGGCGCAGGCGTTGGACGGTGTTGTGCTTGAGCAGCAATACCGGCAATAAGCGCAAGTGATAAAAATATTTTTCTCATGATCATGTTCTTATTCTTTTATGAAAATACCCTTTGACGTCTCGTCCATACTGTCGCAATGGAAGTGATGCGGCGTTTTCGGTTGTGGCTTTCTGGTTGAAGCTCCGCCGTTTTTAGCAGCTTCCATTTTTTGAATGATGCGTTCGCGTTCAGCAGCAAATGCTTCACGCGCCTTTTCGTCTTCTTCCAAACTGAAGTAACAAGTACCGTCGATATAGGTCTTTTCAGCACGTGCATATATGCTCAACGGTTCGTTGTTCCAAACGACGAAGTCGGCGTCTTTTCCTACTTTCAACGATCCCATGCGGTCGTCTAAGTGAAGAAGTTTCGCTGGATTTAACGTCACCATTTTCAACGCGTCTTCTGCAGGTACTCCTCCGTATTTTACAATCTTTCCTGCTTCTTGATTTAAGCGTGCGCCCATTTCCGCATCGTCGGAATTGATGGCTACAACAATTCCTTGCTCATACATAAGCGCAGCGTTGTATGGAATGGCGTCTTTCACTTCGGCCTTGTAGGCCCACCAGTCGCTGAATGTAGAAGCACCTGCTCCGTGGGCTTTCATCTTGTCAGCGACTTTATAACCTTCAAGAATGTGCGTGAAGGTATTTATTTTGAAGCTGAAGCTATCTGCTACATGCATGAGCATGTTGATTTCGCTTTGAACATAGCTGTGACAAGAGATGAATCTTTCTTTGCGAAGAATTTCTAGAAGGGTTTCCAATTCTAGATCTCTACGCGGCGCAAGGGGCATTGGAAGTCCTTTCTTTACTTTTTTGCAAGCCGCGTTGTAGTTGTCCCACGCTTGGCCGTACTCCAACGCGCGATAGAAATGATCGTAATAAACTTGCTCTACTCCCATGCGGGTTTGAGGGAAGCGAGTCATTGCGCGATCTCCCCAATTGCTTTGCTTAACGTTTTCACCCAAGGCGAATTTGATAAATCCTGGAGCATTCTCAATCTTCATTCCGTCGGCATGAACTCCCCAACGCAATTTCACCAAAGCGCTTTGTCCGCCAATCGGATTCGCACTTCCGTGAAGCAATTGCGAAGCGGTTGTTCCACCTGAAAGCTGACGATAGATGTCAATGTCTTCCGGATAAATAACACTTCCTTCTTCAACCTCTGCGCTACTTGCTTGCGTTCCTTCATTCACACTTGAAAGTGCAATGTGGCTGTGTTCGTCAATGATACCTGGAGAAATATGTTTTCCCTTCGCATCTACTTCTTGAACAACTTCGCCCTTCGGAATGCTAAGGTCTACGCCTATTCCAGCGATCTTTCCGTTCTTCACCCACAGATCACCTTCTTGAATGGTTCCGTTTTCACATGTCCACAAAGTAGCGTTTCTGAACACCACATTTTCTTTTTTCGGAAGAGCTGTTCTTCCATAAGCAGTGAACGGATAAACGATTTCTCCTGGAAGAGTTTTTGTTTTTTCGCCTTTCTTTTCTTCTTCTTTTTTCGGAAGCGCAATTACGTTGGCGTTAATTGCAATTGGCGATTTCCCAAAGGTGGTAAGGTCTATCGCAAGATCTTTTTCTTTTGAATGAATGTTTCCTGAAACACGCACGAATGCTGCGCTATCGAGCGTTAACTCTCCAACGGGGAACCCATCTTTCAATTGTAATTTCAACTGAAATAAAGTTGAATCTTGCGCAGTTGATCCCAGCGTTTCGTGTAATTTTTTCAACGCGTCTGTTGTTTTCAATTTAGAAGTAACTACCACACTTTCTCCTTTTCCTTTCTTGCCTTCTGCTTGAACCGTTGTTCCTAAAACTGAAACAGTGTAAGTTCCTTCAAGTGAAAGAGACTCGGCGTATGAAACGAAGTAAGGTTTTCCATTTACCCATGTTTCAAGAACCTTTGAGTCGTTGGTGAAAAGCTCTTTGTTTGTAATCACAAGGTTTGCGTCGTAACCCGCAAGTATAGATCCAACGCGGGTTTGAGCGTTCAGGTATTGTGCGGGTCTTGTTGTTAATGCCGCCAATGCAATGTTTGCTGGAAGTCCGTTTTCAACGGCCGTCTTAATATTTTCAAGCAGCTGACCTTTGTCTTCAAGTCCGCTTGCAGTGATGCAAAATTCAATCCCAGCCTTGTGCAAATAGGCGAGGTTGTATGGAGCCAATTCCCAGTGTTTCAATTCTGCTGTTGAGATATAACGGTTGCTCGCAGGATCGCTCACGTCGAAGGCTTGCGGATAGTTCACAGGCACAATTAATTTTCCTTTGGTGCCTTTCATTTCTTCTAAGCGTTGGTATTCATTTCCTCCTGTTTTGAAAAGGTATTGAACGCCGAACTCATCGCCTACTGCATCTGCACGAAGAATATTCCATTTGTCATTCGCTTCGAATATTTGAGGAAGACTGTTGTTTGCATTGAGAGCACGAAGCGTCAAATTTGTTTCTCCGCTGCCTTTCAAATTCGCATACCAATTCGCGTCGCAATAGGTTTGTTTCAGCAGCGCAATGCTACCCATGATAGAAGAAGGGTACTGTTGCGGACTGCTGCCTTTGTTGAAAGAGAAATAGGCCGCGGCTTCAGCGCTGATGACGTCTGCATGAATTTCATTTCCTAATGAAACAAGTGCTCCTGTTCCGCGTGAAATACCGTCTGCCTTGTGCGAGCACACTGCGGTTATTCCAGCATTGCGATAGCTCTCAGCTTCTTCTTCGTTGTGTTGAAGTTGCATGGAAGCGTTGTATTCCGGATGAATGGCGGTATTCCAACCGAGCACATTTTTTCCTGAGTCTTCCGTTTCTTCGCCATGATTGTCATTTTGCTTTTTTGGAATTCCATAACTTGAGAACGCATCAACGAATCCCGCATAAATGAATTTGCCTGTCGCATCAATGATTACGCAGTTAGCGGGAATCGGAATATTCTTTCCAACCGCTTTGATTTTTCCTTTTTCAATAATGACGGTTGCTCCTTCCATTTTATTTTCTGGAGTGGAATAGACCGTTGCGTTGGTGAGCGCATAAGCACTCACGTCTTTCGGACGAACGCCGTTGAACGGAAAGGTTTCTTGTGCGAATGAAACGATGCCATTCGATACAAGTAAAATGAAGACCAAGAGTTTTCTCATGTTGTTTGTTGAAGTGAAAAATTCACGAACCATTCAAACAAAAATAGTGGGATTCAAATGAACATTGGTTGTAAATGTTTTCCTTGAATGGAATTACATTTGTGTCATGAACGAAAGAAAAAAAATTCCGACCTCTGTTTATGCTGAAATGACTCCGAATCCTTCGTCAATGAAGTTCGTTGCGGATCGTTTGCTATTAACAGGCGGACTTCAAGTTGAATATAAGTCAAAGGCTGAAGCAGCCGGCTCATCGCCATTAGCAGAGGAACTCTTCAATTTTCCATTTGTAACCAATGTTTTTGTTGCGCACAATTTCGTTACAGTAACGAAAGACGGCACCATCGATTGGGATATGATTGTGATGCAACTGCGTGAATATGTTCGCGAGTGGTTAATGGACAACGAGATTGCTGTGTCTACGGTTCCAGCGGAACTCATGAGCAGAAGCGCCAGCATGATTGAAGAAGCAAAGGCAGGAGGATCAACACCATCATCAGTAGACAGATCGAATTTCAAGCCTTCAGAATACGACGACGCCATTATGGCTTTGTTGGAAGAGTTTGTAAGACCAGCGGTTGAAGCAGACGGTGGTGCTATTGATTTCGTAGGTTATGACGAGAAGAAAGTTTTTGTTGAAATGAAAGGCTCATGCGCCGGCTGTCCTTCCTCAACAGCAACCTTGAAAGGTGGAATTGAAAACCTTTTGAAGGCGAAACTTCCGAGTGTTGTCGAAGAAGTAATTTCGGTTTAAGGAAATAATCTGCAAAGACTCTCGTTTCATCCACGCCCATGAAGAAAAGTTTCCTATCAAAAATCATTGTTGCAATTGTACTCTATTGTGCATCGCATTCAGCGACTGCGCAAGTGGCGCGTGTATACGTGAATGAATTCTTGAACATAGGTGTGGGTGCGCGCGCCATGGGCATGTCGCAAGCGCAGGTGAGCAGTGTGAATGATGTAACATCGGGTTACTGGAATCCTGCGGGCTTAATGGGACTGGGAAACAAGCTAGACGCTGCGGTTATGCACAGCGAGTCTTTTGCTGGTATTGCAAAGTACGATTATGCCGCTGTGGGTAAGAGACTTGATTCTACTTCTGCAGCATCGTTCTCGCTTATTCGTTTTGGAATCGACGATATTCCGAACACGTTAGATTTGTATGATCCGAACGGAAACATAGACTATTCAAGGGTTACAACATTCAATGCTGCAGATTATGCGTTCTTGTTTTCTTATGCGAAGAAGGGTGTCCCCTTTATTGACAAACCTTGGGCAAGTCGCGTAAACATTGGTGGAACAGCGAAAATTATTTACAGACAGATCGGTGACTTCGCGCGATCATTCGGATTTGGATTCGACTTAGGAGCCCAATACCAAGGAAAGCATGTGTGTTTGGGTGCTGTTGTGCGCGATGCGAGTTCAACCTTTAATGCGTGGTCTTTCAGTTTGGGTTCAACTGCGACTTCGGTATTCGAACAAACAGGAAATACGCTTCCGAAAAACGGATTGGAGATTGCCCTGCCACGTGCCATTTTAGGCGCAGGCTACAAATTCAACAAAGAGAAAATTTCATTTTTGGTGGAAGGAAATGCAACCTTCACGACAGATGGACAGCGCAACGCTTTGGTGTCTGGAAATGTCTTCAGTATTGATCCGAATGTAGGATTGGAAGTAGGTTATTCAAACACAATCTTTTTCCGCGCAGGTGTCGGAAACGCCCAGCGTGTAAAGGATTTCGAAGAAGAGTACATCACGTATCAACCAAACATTGGTATTGGCATTCGCCTTCGAAAAATGTTTATCGACTATGCGTTATCAGATGTCGGAAATTCTTCCGACGTTCTTTACAGCAACGTGTTTTCGCTAAAGTTCTCTTTGTAATTATTCAACAATGAATCGTTCACTTTCGTGAGTGGTTTGCCCTTCCGCATGTAGAACATAAATTCCTTTTGGAAGATTCAGTTCTAATGACTGCGTGTGCATTCCCCCTGGAATATTCATGTTCGATTCATAAACGATTTTTCCGCTAATGTCTGTAACGGTAACAACCGCTTTATCGAAGCGCTGATTGAACGTTTGTAGGTTGAATGTTCCATTGTTCGGATTCGGGAAAACATCGAATTGCTGCTCAAAAACGTGCTGTTCTTCTGTGCTAACGATTGGTTGAACAACAATGTTTTCATCGCCCGGTAAGTAATTCGTATAAGCAAAAAATACAATCATCATTTCTTCATCCGTAGCCTCACCAGCCGTCACCAATTGCGGCGGACTATGAGGGTTGAAAGGGTTTGCAGCGGTGTTGTCGTAAAAGGCTTGCGCACGAAGATTCGTATTTTGTGGAATATGAATGAGCTGCGGATAGTTATACGTAAACTGCCAATTGAAGTCCCACGAAGGAATGCTGATTAGCGGCACTGTACCTCCGTTTGGAAGCTCTGCCCAACTGCTGATGTTTCTTCCAATTAAGTGCATGTGCGGGAACGTTCCGATTAAAGTAACCTCAGCAGGAACGGTATAGGTTTCTGTGAAAGTAGCGGTTTGATTTGCTGGGATATAAAGGAAATTTTGATCTAAAATTCCAGGTGCGTGATTCAAAATAGGATCGTACCAGACTTCGCGTGGTGTTGGATCATCGGAATAATGAAGGTTTATCGTGGTTTGATCTGAAAGTCCCAATGTTCCTGCAGGATAGTGAAATTCAACAAGAAAATCGCCACCTGCTTCCAAGCGTTGCGCGAACCCCAAAGGCACCCACAAAGGTCCGCCTCCCGGAGCCCAAGCCGTAAGGAATTTCGCGCCGTTAACAAGACTTCCTCCACTTGATTGAAAACCATCACCAGGATCGTTCGCGTCAAGTGCAGCCCCTGTCCCTGTTGGATCGTAAGAGATTACCACGTGGTGAACAATACTAGCATTTCCAGGAATTACTTCAATCCCATCAATCCATCCGTCTTGCGCCAATCCGCTTGGAATAACAAAGGTTCTATAGTAGTCACTGTTTGTTGCAGGACTTGTGTAATCCGGCGTGAGATATGTTTGATCCACAGAAGGTAACTGTGAATTGCTGTTGTAAACAGGCGCTGCCGGTGCAAGTGCTAAGTCTCCTGTTAATGCACCTCCAACAATCCAATCTTCAATGGCTTGCTTTTCTGCTTCAGTTAAAACGTTTTCACCAACGAAGTGACGATAGTTCGGATCTGCAGGCCATGGCGGCATTTGTCCGGAAGTAATCGCTCCTAAAATACTCGCTTGACTGTTGTATGCGTCTTCGTAAGTCATGAATGATGACGGCCCAATGCCACCTTCGTGGTGACAAGTGGTGCAGTGGTCAAATAGAATAGGTGCAACGTTTTCACTCCAAGTTACTTGTGCGAATGCTGCAGTGGATTGAATTAAAACAGCGAAAAGAAATACAAGTTTTTTCACAGCGAATAGTTTTAGGTTCTCTAAAGTTAAGAAAAGTTCAAATAAGAAGATAAAACGACAAGAAGGTTTATTGCGATTGCAATGTTTATTTCTTCAACGGAACAGTGTCTTTCCAACTGAAATAATTTTCATCTTGCATACCATGAAGCCGCTGTTGGAAATACAGAACTTAAGTGTTGCGTTCAACAATAGAATTGTTGTGAACGCCTTGTCCTATGCGCTTTTTCCGGGAAAGATAACGGCTGTTGTAGGTGAATCTGGAAGCGGAAAATCAGTGACCGCCATGTCGTTGCTCGGTTTACTTCCAACAAAAAATTTAACGTTTCCTTCAGGAGAGATTTTTCTTTCGGGCGAATTGTTGGGTTCAGAAAATCGAACAGTTAAGCCCACAGACGAAGTTTTGGTTTCGTTGCGCGGAAAAAAGATCGCAGTGATTTTCCAAGAGCCCATGACGGCTTTGAATCCAGCTATGACGTGTCTGCAGCAAATGGAGGAATGCCTTCAACATGAAAAAAAAGAAATTCGGAAAAGCAAAGTGTTGTCTTTGTTAGAAGAGGTTGAAATGCCAGATCCAGCGGGCGCTCTAAAAAAGTATCCGCATGAATTTTCAGGCGGACAACGTCAGCGAATCATGATAGCCATGGCCTTGGCTTCAGAGCCCATGTTGCTCATAGCAGACGAACCGACTACAGCGTTGGACCCTTCCGTGCAAGCGTCCATTTTAGAGTTAATCAAAAAGCTTAAAGCACAACGAAACATGTCGGTGTTGTTCATCTCACATGATTTGCATGTGGTGAAGGAAATGGCAGATTACATTGTGGTGATGAAGGCTGGAAACGCCGTAGAACAGGGCGATTCAGGAGCTGTGTTGAATTCGCCACAACACGCATACACGAGGGGATTGCTCGCTTGCAGACCAACGAAAAATTCAAAGGGCAAGAGCTTGGTTACGTTGGGAAATGATCAGGCTGAAAAGCAGTATTCGTTTTCCACCAATGAAAATATTTTATTGCGGGTTGAAGGGTTAACGAAGATTTATCCGGGGCAAACAACTCCTGCTGTGAACAATGTTTCTTTCGAGATTAAACAGGGTGAAACCCTTGGTTTAATAGGCGAAAGCGGATGTGGAAAAACGTCGTTGAGTCGCATGCTTATGGGCTTGCTGGCTCCAACGAGTGGAAATGTTTCATTTGGAAATGAACCGTTAATCGGCAATAACATTTCCTTCCCGAATAAATTTCGAAGAGACATTCAAATGGTGTTTCAAGATCCGTTTGCTTCGTTAAATCCGAAGTTGAAAATTGAAGACATGCTGCTCGAGCCTTTGCACATTCATAAAATTGGAAGTACAAATTCGGAACGAAAAAAACGCGTTGAATATTTATTGAATGCTGTTGGAATGCCCGCCGATAGTGCGCAGCGGTATGCACACAATTTCTCAGGCGGACAACGTCAGCGTATTGTCATTGCCCGTGCATTGGCCACCAATCCTAAGTTAATTATTTGCGATGAAGCGGTTGCTGCGCTTGATGTTTCGGTTCAAGCTCAGGTGCTGAATTTGTTAAACGATTTGAAGGAAGAATTCAGTCTGACGTATTTATTTATTTCTCATGACATGCCTGTGGTCTATCACATGAGCAACAATGTTATGGTTATGCGGAAGGGTGAAATCGTTGAGCGAGGAAGTGGAGAAGAAGTTTTTTTTCATCCGCAGCATGAATACACGCAACGTTTGATGCGCATCGGAAATCCTGCGTGACGAACATCACCTCAAGCCTTTATTGAACCCCCTTATCTTTGCATCATGGAACTAACAATGGCCCTCGGATTTTTCGGAGCACTGCTCATGGGCTTTGTGTTGGGCGTGCTTGGCGGTGGCGGCGCTATACTTACCATTCCAATTCTGGTTTATTTGTTCGGATTTGATTTGAGATCGGCAGTTGTTTCATCATATGCTATTTTATTTTTCAGTTCCATTGTTGGTGGAATTCAAAGCCGAAAGGAAATTGAATGGCGCCTAGCACTGTTGTTTGCATCGGTTTCCATGGTCTTTATAGCGCTAACCAAATTCTTTGTGCTGCCTATTTTACCGAAAGAAGTTTTGTTGTTCGGATTGAAAATTTCAACGCAAAGTATTTTGCTTTTAATGTTCGTGACCATCATGTACATTGTCGCCTACAAATTGCTTAATCCGAAAAAGGCGAAAGGCAAAGGACTTGTCTCATTGGCTTTGAACGCAGCACTGGTTGGGGTGTTGGGATCACTAATTGGAGTTGGCGGCGGATTTTTGATTGTTCCTGCTATTTATGCTTACCGCAACACGACGATGTCTGCGGCCATCGCCTCTGCCTTCGTTGTAATAATCTTGAATTCAGCATCGGGTTTAGTCGTGTCTTACTCAGAATTGAACACCTTAAATTTTTCGATTTTGATACCCTTCCTCGCCTTGGCAGTTGTGGGTGTTCTAGTTGGAACTTTACTCTCTAAAAAATGGTCCGATGCGCTATTGCGAAAGTCCTTCGTTGTACTTTTGCTGGCCGTGGGAACGTATATGTTAACGAAAGAAATAATTGAAATACTATGAAAATTGAACAGATCTACACAGGTTGTTTAGCGCAAGGCGCTTATTACATTGAAAGCAATGGTGAGGCGGTTATTATTGATCCGCTTCGCGACACAAAAGCATACACAGACAGAGCGAACGCTTCAGGCGCGAAGATCAAATACATTTTGGAAACGCATTTTCACGCGGACTTCGTAAGCGGACATTTAGACCTTCAGGTTTATACAGGCGCCACCATTGTTTTCGGACCGAATGCGAAGACCGAATTCAGCGCACACATCGCAACCGACGGAGAAATTCTTCAAGTTGGAAACTGCACGATTGAAGTGTTGCACACACCTGGTCACACCATGGAAAGCACGTGTTACTTGCTTCGCGATGAAAACGGAAAGCAAGTAGCGGTATTTACAGGAGACACGCTTTTCATTGGCGATGTTGGAAGACCAGATTTGGCGCAGAAAGCAGGTGAATTGACGAAAGAAGATTTAGCAGGATATTTATACGACAGCTTGAGAAACAAATTAATGCCGTTGGAAAACGACATTACGGTTTATCCTGCACACGGTGCTGGATCGGCTTGTGGGAAGAACATGAGCAAAGAAACCTTCGACACATTGGGTCATCAGAAGGAAGTGAATTACGCGTTGCAAGACATGACGAAAGAAGCGTTTATTCAGGAAGTTACCGCTGGACTTTTACCTCCGCCGTTTTACTTCCCTGAGAATGTGGCTATGAACAAGAAAGGAGTTTCTTCGCTGGAAGGTGTTGTTCAACATTCATTGAAACCTTTGTCTATAGAGGCTTTCACGGTATTGATGGAAGATGAAAGTGTATTGTTGTTAGACGTTCGCGGCCCGCAAGTATTCTGCAAAGGCTTCGTTCCAGGTTCAATAAACATCGGATTGAAAGGCGATTTTGCTCCTTGGGTTGGAACATTGATTACAGACATGAAGCAGCGCATAGCGTTGGTTACAGAGCCAGGTCAAGAAGAAGAAGCCATTACGCGCTTGGCTCGTGTGGGTTACGACGGAGTTGTTGGATATTTGGAAGGGGGCTTCGAGTCGTGGGATAATTCAGAAAACGAAATTGATCAAATCGAAAGTATTTCTGCAGAGCAATTCGAAGAAATAGCTTCCGAAAAGAATGTGAATGTTGTAGATGTGCGCAAGCCAACAGAGTTCCAGTCGGAACATTTAGAAATTGGCAATAGCGCTCCTCTTCACGAATTGAATCAGCACATGAGCGCCTTCAAAACAGGAGAGAACAACTATATCCATTGCGCTGGCGGGTACCGAAGCATGATTGCCGCGAGTATTGTAAAGAGCCGCGGAATTCACAATGTCATTGACATTGCAGGTGGTTTTAACGCCATTTCGAAAACAGCTTTAGCGAAAACCAATTTCGTTTGCCCGAGTACGCTATAACCTTTGGTTTGTCGTATATTTGTGCAACTAAAAAACAAGTTTATGGGTAAGTTTGGTACAATGGAAATTGTTTTGATTCTTGCAGTTGTTCTTCTTCTTTTCGGAGGTAAGAAAATTCCAGAATTGATGCGTGGTCTAGGAAAGGGAATGAAGGAATTCAAAGACGCTAGCAAAGGCGAAGGTTCTTCTTCAACTCCATCAGAGACTGACAAGATCGAGAATAAATAACATCTATTTCCAATGGTGTTTCATTCGTTGAAGGAAGTTCAATCTGAACTTTCCTCAAAATCCGTTTCGTTAAAAAACGTTGTTTCTCAGTACCTTCAAAACATTGAAGCGCGCATGAATTTGAATGCGTTCTTAGAGGTTTGGGGTGACGAGGCTTTAGAACAGGCCGAGCTAATTCAACAGAAAATAGACAATGGAACTGCAGGGAAACTTGCGGGAATGGTGATTGCCATTAAAGATAACATTTGTTATAAAAATCATAAAGTTTCTGCTTCTTCCAAAATCCTTGAAGGATTTGAATCGTTATACAGCGCAACAGTTGTAGAACGCATTCTTGCGGAAGATGCTATTATAATTGGAAGATTGAATTGCGACGAGTTCGCGATGGGGTCTTCTAATGAAACATCCTATTACGGTCCGGTTAAAAATCCGTTGAATGAAAACTGTGTACCCGGAGGATCTTCGGGTGGCGCGTCTGCTGCAGTAGCGGCCGATTTTTGTTTAGCGGCACTGGGCAGCGACACGGGAGGATCTATTCGTCAGCCAGCTTCATTCACCGGTATTGTGGGTATGAAACCCACGTATGGTGCGGTTTCTAGATATGGACTTATTGCTTACGCATCGAGCTTCGATCAGATTGGTCCAATGACCAAGTGCGTAGAAGACGCAGAAGTTTTGCTTCAAGTTATTGGCGGACCAGATGCTTACGATAGCACAACGTTGTTGGAAAAACTTCCAAGCGCAAAGAATAATTCTGACAAGCCCAAGATTGCCTACTTGAAAGAAGCGGTTGAAAGCCCCGCTGTTCATCCGGAAATTCGCGCACGTGTAAACGAGATTTTGGAAAAATTGAAATCGGAAGGATATGTGGTTGAACCCATTTCTTTTCCGTACTTAGATTATATGGTTCCTGCGTATTACGTGTTAACCACAGCAGAAGCTTCTTCTAACCTGGCGCGTTTCGACGGAATTAATTACGGTTACAGAAGTAAAGATGCCAAGGGCATTGACGAGACTTATAGAAAAAGCAGAACAGAAGGATTTGGTCGCGAAGTAAAGCGCAGAATTTTATTGGGTTCGTTCGTTTTGAGTTCAGGATATATAGATGCCTATTATGGCACGGGACAACGCGTAAGACGCGTATTGCAAGAGAAGACTAAAGTTATTTTCGATCAATACGATTTCTTACTTTCCCCAACGTGCACTGATGTAGCCTTTGAATTCGGCGCAAAATCAAAGGATCCGATTTCAATGTACATGCAGGATATCTTCACCGTACATGCGAACTTAACGGGTAACCCTGCGATTTCTATTCCATGTGGAAAGGATTCAGCGACTGGATTACCTTTCGGTATTCAGGTCACCGGACGCCACAAGGAAGACAATGATTTGTTCGCGTTTTCAAAGTCGCTAGAAGCCTTATTATCTTAGGCATTACGAGTTTTTCCCTAACCGAGTGTTCACAATTGTATTTTTCCCAGATTGGAAATAATGCATTTTTTTCGGAAATTGTATCCGAAATGTAAGGGCAATATATTTCAGTAAATGAAGTTGCTCTTAAATTAAAGGGAAATCATGATAAAAAAATTATTAACGGTATCACTGTGTCTATTCGTGTCTTGGAGTGCAAGTGCATTGGAGTTTCCGAAGGATACACTGCTAGATCGACAGGTTACAGCATTGAAAAAAGAAGAAATAGACGAAATCGACAGAATGTTGGTGGCGAGCTATCTCAATCATTTTTGTTTTTCTTCAGATCCGGATATTCAAAATGCTTTTAAATACGACCCTGACCATGTTCCTTCTTTTCCAGAAGAACTGACAAGAGAGCGATTGAAAGTATTGGACAGAGAGAGTCCATTTGACTTGGTTTACAACGACAATGTTCGTGATTTTATAGCATTGTATTCTCAGCGCAGAAGAGATGTAACATCTAAGGTTTTGGGTCTTTCTCAACTTTACTTCCCGCTTATTGAAGATGCTTTAGCGAAGTATAACATTCCCTTGGAATTGAAATATTTGGCAATTGTAGAATCTGCATTGAATCCTACAGCAATCTCAAGAGCAGGTGCTGCTGGTTTGTGGCAGTTTATGCCTGGAACAGGTAAAATGTATGGCTTGGATATTACAAGCTATCAAGATGAACGCTTTGATCCAATTAAAGAAACAGAAGCTGCTTGCAAGTACTTACGTTTTTTATACAACACCTTCGGTGATTGGAATCTTGCACTTGCTGCGTATAACAGCGGTCCCGGTAATGTTAACAAAGCAATTCGCAGAGCGGGTGGAAAGAAGGACTTTTGGGCTATCAAACAGTACCTTCCTAAAGAAACCCAAGGATACGTTCCCGCATTTATTGCGGTGAATTACATCATGAACTACTCTACAGAGCATAACATTTTTGCTAAGAAAGCATCCATGTCATACTTTGAAACAGATACCATAAATGTAACGGGTAGAGTTGATTTCAATGTAGTTTCGAAAAGCTTAAATCTTCCAATTGAGGAAATAACCTATTTGAATGGAACGTATAAGTTGAAAGAAATTCCAGATAATGGTCAACAGCATTATTTAACCTTGCCAGTTGAGAAGATAGGAGACTTTTTAGCTAAGGAAAAAGACATTTATGCAGCTAGCGAAATTCGCAAGCCTCTTCCAGAGCCTGCTCCAGAGCCTGCAGATACTGCAGATGTGAAGCCTACAGTTGAGCAAACCACTAAGGTTGTTTGGGAAGATCAATGGAAAACGCACAAAGTGAAGAAAGGCGAAACCTTGAAGGGTGTGGCAAGTAAATACGGAGTTTCCTCTTCTGATGTAAAAAAATGGAACAAGCTTAAATCTTCATCGTTGAAGGCAGGTCAGAGCTTGAAAATTAAAGTAAAGGTTAAAAAGACCATTACGATTCCAAAGGTTACCGAAGATAGCGCGCCGGAGAAAAAGCCGGAGCCAAAAGTAGAAGAAACACCAACGAAACCAACTCCTCCAAAACCAACCCCACCAAAGGCCGAGCCGAAAGAAGAGTTTGTATACTACACTGTTAAATCAGGCGATAGCTTGTCGAGCATTGCTTCGAAACACAAAGTGTCAGTAGATTCTATCGTTAAGCTTAACAAGGGAATTACTCCAAATAAAATAAAGTCAGGACAGAAACTAAAAATCAAAAAGAAATGATAAAAGAGGGAGCCACCGTCGAGGTGAATTATGAGCTTTTCATCGACGATGAAAACGGAGAGTTGGTAGAAACAACACTTGAGCATGGACCAATGAAGTTCACCTACAAAGTTGACCCAATGATCGAAGGTTTCGAGAAGGGTTTAGCGGGGTTGAATGTTGGCGACGAGTTCCGTATTAGCATTCCTTGCGCAGAGGCTTATGGTGAAGAGCAAGAAGAATATTTCATGGAGTTTCCAAAGAGTGATTTCATGGAACAAGACGGCGAATTTGATGAAGAGTTGTTTGCAGTTGGAGAAGTAATTCCAATGCAAACTCCAGAGGGACACCAAGTACAAGGTGTTGTTGAAGAGGTTAAACTGAATTCAGTAGTGATTGACTTTAACCATCCATTGGCCGGAGAGAATTTATTCTTCAAAGGTCATGTAGTTTCTGTATCGTAAGATTAGCATGCAATTCGTTCGCACTTCAGCTAGCAGCATTTCTCGTATTTCTGCATTTGCAGGTTCTACGTTGGTTTTGCTAATGGTTGGAATATTCTTAGTCTTCTATTTAGTAGCGCTGCAGGTTTCAGATCATATTCGATCGCAGTTTACCGTGCAATTGTTATTGAACGACGAAGTGAGCGAAGAACAAATATTGAGTTTTAAAAAGGAAATCGAGGGAGGCGGAATTGCCTCCCAGGTTTCTTATACGTCGAGTGAGCAAGCAGAAGCCGAATACAGCAAAGAAATTGGTGAAGACTTCGTTCAAGTTCTTGGCTACAATCCCCTTCCTGCTTCAATTGACGTTCAAATAAATCCAGAAAAAGCAGATGGCTCAACAGTAGACGCTTTTGTAGAGTCTTGCAAGCTGAATCCAATAATTAAGGATGTTGGATACGAAAAGACACTTCTTCAATCGGTGAACGAGAACATCTCGAAATGGGGCGCCATCATTGGAGGAATCGTTATTCTATTCTTAATCATTTCCGCCTTCATTATCATGAATACGGTTGAACTAGCCATCTCTTCTCAACGTCTTATTATTCGAAGCATGCAGCTGGTGGGCGCAACCCCGTGGTTTATCAAGCGTCCATTTTTATGGCAAAGTTTGAAAAACGCCTTGCTTTCTTCAACGATTGCATGGCTTGCAATCTCATTGATTTTGTATTTCAATCAGCAGTCATTGGCTGACATTATTCAAATCCTTTTAGAAGGGGGCGGGTTTTGGAAGTTGGGTGCTTTGCTTATCACGCTTAGCGTGGTAGTTGGTGTTCTCAGCACCTATATTACAGTGAGTCGTTTCGTTCGCGCGAAACTTCATCAAATGTATTAATGCCGTTCCTTTAGGAAATGCGGCCTAAACCGAGAGAATAATAGCCGAAAATATATCCTTCGAAATAAAGAAAGGATGATTCGTTATTCTTGTGGAACGTTAACGAAAGATGAAGATTTTGAAGTGGTGTAGAAAATTGAGCAAACTTCCTTATTTTCGTTGCCCGAATAAAACAACAGATAATTAATTAACACAGACATGAACAAAAAAGCAAGTCCTACAGTTAAGCAAGAAAACGGCTTTAACTTCAGTTCAATTTT
>JBILTL010000137.1:0-5073 GCA_044371535.1 Flavobacteriales bacterium
AAGAAGTAATTCGAATCGAAACAAGTAAAAAGGCCTTGAATTTTCAAGGCCTTTTTTTATGCGTTGCGTTTGCCAATCCAGTAATTGAAAAGGCTGTTGTTTTCAGGAAATGAGATATGCGATTGCTGAATAATTGGAAGTTCAGGATCTGAATGAAGCGTCAATTCAAACTGCACACCGTTGCGCAGAATAAGAAGTTGCGTTGTGGTAGTGGCTTCAATAAGGAAGTTCACATTGCGGTCTACGGCAATTCCATCGATTTCTAGAATCTCATCGCCATACCATAAACCGCCGAGATCTGCAGCAGAATTCATGCACACCGAAGTGACTTTTGATTTACCCATTTGAATATCTACGCTAAAACCGAACAAACGTTCGGTTGCTAGAACCGAAGTCGTCCATTCCAGTTGGACACCAATTTTATCGAATGCATTTTTCAAATGCTCTGAATAATCTACTGCTTTGTCTGCGATGTTTTTTCTGAAGTCTTGCGCGTTTGAAAGTCCTGCAGATTCTAAGGATTTCCAGTAGTCTTCAACCGAATATCCTTTTTTGTTTTTCGCGAAGGTGTGGTACATGTTGTGCATGACATTGTCCAACGATTTCGTTCCTTCAGTTGCTGCAATCAATTCAATATCGAGAATCATAGAAAGCAAAGCGCCTTCGTTGTAAATGGAAACTTTTCTCCATGGAACACCAGGGGTATATCCGTCGAGCCAAGTATCTATGCTGCTATCCGCCACGCTGTATGAGAATCTTCCGTAGTTTCTGTGGTGGGTATTTAACCATTTTTCCAACGATTGTTTCCAAAGGTCATTGTTCCAAACGTTGCTTCGGCGTAGGCAAAGATCACCGTAGTAGGTAGTCACTCCTTCGTCGACGTATCCGAGTTGGGTGTAATTTTCTTTCGTGAAATCATAGGGCATCATTTCAACCGGACGTAAGGTTTTTACGTTCCAGGTGTGAAAGAGTTCATGGCTGCAGATAGCCAACATTTCGTTGTGTTTTTCTTCACGGTCGAAGTTCTCGCCGTGTCCCATAACGATCACGGTGCTGGTTGTGTGTTCTACACCGTGATGCATGAAGTAGGGAGTGAAATGTAACAAGTAGCGATATTTCGAAACCGGAAACTCTCCGAAAATATTCAGTTGAAGTTGAGTGTATGAGCGGACGTCATTCCAGAAACGTTCAAAATTCAAATTAGTAATTCCGAAGATGTTTGCTTGAAAGGTAACGCCGTCGATTTCTTCCGAGAGCACTTCTCTGTTGTGTGAAGCAACAAAAGGTGAGTCTGCTAATTCATCGAAGTTTTGGGCGAACATTTTATTTCCTTCGTGGGGAAGTCCGCAGGAGAGGTGTGCATATGAATCGAGAATTTCAACGCTATAGTTTTCATTCGCTCTTCCAGGAAGGAAAGGAATGCAGTTGACCGGATTCACATAAAGCATTTGGCTGTTCACATAGGTGCTCCCAGCGTTTAGCTCTGCTGCGCAATAAAAATATTCGAATGTAATTTGCTCGTCAGCATTGCAGGTGATGCACCATTTGTCTTTCTCCGTTTTTCTAACTTCAAGCGAAGCATTCGAAGAATCGAATGCCTTAACATGCGAAATGTTTTTCGCGAAATTTCCCATTTCATATCGCCCCGGTCTCCACGAGGAAAGTTGAACGATTTGATTTTTTTCAGAGTGGTTGAATGACACACGCACCTTCACCATTTTTCGGTGAATGCGCGGTGTGCTTAATGAAACATGAATCATTTTTTAGTAGGTCTGAGGAAGCTAATGATTGGGTTGCCAATACACGCGTTAGGGTTTCCAATGCGTAAATAGCTGCAGATGGTTGGTGCAATATCGGTAATGCTGTGCGCTGCAAAGTTTGTACTTGTTGGAACATTTTTTCCATACATCAAGAAGGGTACTTGCGAGTCGTAAGCATACGGAGAACCGTGCGTGGTGCCTTGTCTAGAGTATTCCATGAATCCAGGTTCAAGCACATAGATTACATCTCCAGACAGTGCAGGAACAAATCCGAGTTGAACTTTCTTGCCAAGACCCTCGTTGTAGTTTTCTTCAGTAAGATCACAACTGGCGAAAGCTTTGGTGACATAATCTTGTTCTTCTGCCCACTTAGCGAGTGTGCGTTGCATGTCGTCTAACTTCATGTTTTTCTCCCGAACGAGCGTTCGGTTGATGAATAAGTTCAAGTTGCTTTCGTTGAGAATCCAGTTGCCTTGTCCGTATTTCGAATTCATGAAAAGTTCTGCTTTGTCTTCGAAATTATCAGACGACCAATATCCTGCGTTAGCATTCGATTTCTGAACGAGGCTAGGAGTTGGGGCTCCGCCGTGATCGGCGCTTAAGAACAAGAGGTAGTTATCTTTCCCAAAGCGCTTATCGAGTTCCAACAATAATTTTTCGAGTTCACGATCGAGGCGGATGTAAGTGTCTTGTAATTCTTTTGAATGAATTCCGAATTGATGTCCAACATAGTCCGTAGCAGAGAAGCTCAAGCACAACATATCAGTGGTGTTGTTCTTTCCCAATTGCTCTCCATCAATAGCGGCCAAAGCGAAATCGAGTGTAAGTGAATTTCCCATGGGCACGCCTTTGAGGATTTCGTATCCACCGTTGTGTTTCTTCAGGGTGTCTATATTGTATGGGAAGACAGGACGAAGCAATGGCTTGAAAGGCATTTCGTAGGCGTTGTTGTCTTCGATGCTTTCCGTGTAATTTTCTTCAGGAAGAAGGAGGTTCCAGGTTGAAGCGGCATAAGCTTTTGCTTTTCCGTTCGTATTGAAATCTTGCACCCATTTTGGAATTTCGCGCATGTACCATGAGCTGGTAGCCCACACGCCTTCTTCTCCGCCTACGAACCAATACGCCGCGTTGGCGGTTCTTCCAGCGGGAAGTATGGCGCCGCGGTCTTTTAGTGAGATGCCAATGACTTTTGATTTTCCTGCGGTGAAGAGTTTGAGTTCATCGCCAATGGTGCTCGACTTGAGGTAATGCGGTGACATTTTTCCCGCCGCTGCAGAAGTGCCCACTCCGGTAACCGTGGAGTCGCCCGAGCAATAGGTCATGCGATTGTATTTACGTTCGTACCAATCGTTCGCAACAATACCGTTGTGTGCGGGTGAAGTGCCTGTGAATATAGCGGCGTGTCCTGGGCCTGTATAGGTGGGCATGTAGTTGTATTGCAAGTTGCGGGCGTATGCGCCGTTGCGCACGAGGCGTTTGAATCCGCCTTCGCAGTAGTCGTTCCAGAAGCGATCGATGTAATCGTTGCGCATTTGGTCAACGGTTACGCCAATGACCAACGTTGGTAATTGTCGGTCTGAATAGGATGTATTTTTTTTCTGTCCGAAAGCATTTAAGCTAATGAATAGAAGCAATAAGGAAGTAAATCTCATCATGCTACAAATGTACCTCTGAATTAAATTACTTTTACGGGTCACAACACGTTGTGATGACCGCGCAGTGGATGACCGCGTTGCGGATGACACAACACTTTGTGATGACCACTTCGTGGATGACGCTTCGCGATGACCGCGGAGCGGATGGTAAAAGGAATATGATATGGAGAGACACATTTTATTAGTAGGAATGCCCGGTAGTGGGAAGAGTACGGTGGCGAAGCGAATGTCGCAGGAGAGGGGTGTGTGTTGTTATGAAGTGGATGAAATGTTGGAGAAGAAGTGGGGAAGGAGTATAGCTGAATTTGTGGAAGAGAATGGTTGGGAAAAATTTCGAGAGGAAGAATTTTCTATGGTGAAATCGATTGTGAACGAACCGGTTGGAATCATTTCAGCGGGAGCGGGTTTTTTCACAACTGAAGAAAAGGTAGAATTCTCCTTGAATCATTTTGAAGTATTGTATTTGGAAGTTTCTATTGATGAATTATTCAATCGATTGAATACACCTGAAGAGCGCGCGAAGCGTCCGCTTTTGAGTGAAGGGGATTTGCTTCCTAAATTAGAAACTCTCTTTATGGAAAGGGAAGCGTTTTATTTAAAAGGGAAGAGAGGGTAAGATGATTTCATCGAAGGCTAAGTAGTTTTCTATTCCCACCTTTTGAACTCACAATTACTCACCCAAACCTCAACCCACTCAACTCCTTTCCTATCTGCTGAATCCCCTGAACAATTCGCAGACCTTGTTCCTTTGAAAGGGGCTTTACACCGCGTATGTACTGAGAGAGTAATGTCGGATGAAGACCAATACGCTGAGCTAAGATCTTAGCGTTTAAAATGCGATACTGAAGAAAGAAATCGGTGAATTGAATTTGATAAACAAACTTCTTTCGCGGAGCGTCTTCAAAATAAAGGCCAATCGCTTCTTCCAAATTCGAAAGAAGTTGAGGCATACTCTTTCCCGTCGTGAATATTGGGAAATCATCTGAAAACGCCGAGAATCCCGTTCTTGTTTTTTCAATTTGAAATATTGTTTTCATAGTCCCGCTATTTTCTTAATTTTCATTTCAAGGCCCTTTCCCATTTCCTGACTTCCATGATTGGGAAAAATAATCGTTTCAGGAATGGTTTCATGCTTCATTTTCACATGAGATCCCTTCTGCGAAACCTCAACCCAACCAGCCTTTTTCAATAGCCTTAATAATTCAGAGCATTTCATTGCATTTGATTTATTCGGCAAAACAAAAGTAAATAATTATTTACTATTTTCCACACGAAATTTCTATGAAATTAATTCAGAGCCATACCCAGTTTAAAAAATGCTTATGCATGAAATTGACGAAAATATTTCAGAAAACCAGGTGCAGTAAAGGTTGTAAGCAGAATGTAAATTGCATAACTGGGGACTACGTTATTGGAAAATCGAAGATTTTATTCCTACTTCGTAATTGGAACTTCGTTGTTAGAACTACGTTGTTGGAACTGCGTTGTGAGAATTTCATTGTTAGAACTACGTTGTTAGAACTACGTTGTTAAATACCAGTCGAAGACATTCGCCGAAGGCATTCGTTGAAAACATTCGTCGCAGACATTCATGCTTGCACATTATGTGACTCTCCTCACAACACCATACTAATTCCTATTCTACTTTCGCTAAAAAT
>JBILTL010000037.1:0-17268 GCA_044371535.1 Flavobacteriales bacterium
AGGAGAAATAAGTCCGCCTAATACATGATACAATCCGTGAAATTGCGAAGTGCCTTCAACAGCCATAACATCGCGAATGTCGGCCACCACACAAAGCGTTTGCTTGTCTCTTCGGTCGTTGGCGCAGATGCCGCAAAGTTTGTCGTCTGAAAGGTTGTGACAATTCGAACAGAATTGAACATGCTGTTTCATGAGTTGAAAGGAAGATGAGAAGCGGTCCACTTCATCGTTCGAACGGCGCAGAACATCTAACACCAAACGAAGCGCGGTCTTTCGTCCAATGCCTGGTAAGGAAGACATTTGATCAACGGCAGCTTCAATCCATTTCGAACTCGAATTCATGGCAGCGAAATTACATGCTGTTGTTCGAAACCTTTTGAATAAACAAGAAGACTTTTCAAAAAAAATCGATTAATTGCAAAGAAAAACACGCATGTCTCCTCTTGTAATTGTATCTGTTCTTGTTATCTATTTCATAGCGCTTTTCGCGGTGGCTGTTGTCACTTCAAAAAAGGCAGACAACGCCTCGTTCTTCAAAGCGAATAGAAGCGCTTCTTGGGTGCTTGTTGCTTTCGGTATGATCGGCACATCGCTATCGGGAGTGACGTTTGTTTCTGTACCCGGAACGGTGAGCGTAGTGGGAATGCAGTACTTCATGATGACACTTGGTTTTTTCGCCGGGTTTTTTGTAGTGGCTTTTGTGTTGTTGCCGCTGTATTACAAATTGAATCTCACTTCCATCTACTCGTATTTGGAACAACGCTTTGGTTCTCCGGCCTATGAGTTAGGCGCGTTGTTTTTTATTCTTTCACGAACGGTAGGCGCCTCGCTGCGTCTGTTCCTAGTGGTGAACGTGATTCAGTTTTTAATCATGGATGCTTTGGGTGTTCCGTTTGCGGTAACCGCTGGAATTACCTTGCTCATGATCTTGGCTTATACTTACAACGGTGGTGTAAAGACAATTGTCTGGACAGATACCCTTCAAACCTTTTTCATGTTGTCGGCCTTGGTGGGATGTGTGATTTATATTTTGAATCAGCTCGGCGGCTGGGATGCCGCGTGGCAAGCTATTTCAAACACGAAGGCGACAAGCGGATTGGATCTAGCTTATGTGTTTAACGGCGACGTATTGCACAAGAAGTATTTCTTGAAGCAGTTTTTAGGCGGGGCATTCATAACGATAGCCATGACAGGATTGGATCAAGAAATGATGCAGAAGAACATCAGTGTTTCGAATCTGAAAGACTCACAACGCAACATGATTTCCTTCAGCGCAGTTATGGTTGTTGTGGTTGGAATGTTTCTTTTTTTAGGTGCGTTGCTCTTCGTTTATATGCAGCAGTTTCAGTTGGAAAAAGCGTATGTGGGCGATGCCATTTTCCCGACGATGGTTATGCAGCACATGCCTCCAATTATGGGGTTGTTGTTTATTGTCGGATTGGTGAGTGCGCTGTTTCCCTCGGCCGACGGGGCTATTACGGCGTTGACGTCGTCGTTTTGTATTGACTTGCTTCGCTTTTCGAAAATGGAGAAGAGTGAAGAAGAGAAAGCGAAGATTCGCAAACGTGTGCATTTGGCGTTTACGGTTTTGTTCTTTTTCATTGTCTTGTATTTCCGTTGGTTGAATGAAAAAACCATCGTGGATCTGCTCATGGATTTGGCTGGATATACCTACGGACCATTGCTCGGCTTGTTTGCCTTCGGCATACTCACGAAGCGCGAGTTAATAGGCAGCAAATGGAATGTGGTCGTGATTTGTTTGCTCTCACCGGTGCTGACATACTTGCTTGCCTTGAATAGTAAGGCGTGGTTCTTCGGCTACGAAATGGGAGCGGAGAATCTTATTGTGAATGGAACTATAACGTTCGCCTTACTCTACTTGCGAAGCACCTTCCGTCAGAATCTTGCGTAGCATCTTGTGTAACATCTTTCGTCAGAATCTTGTGTAACATCTTTCGCTAGAATCTTGTGTAACATCTTTCGAAGAATCTTGTGAAACATCTTTCGCTAGAATCTTGCATAGCATCTTTCGAAGAATCTTGTGAAACATCTTTCGCTAGAATCTTGCATAGCATCTTTCGTTAGAATCTTGCTCCGCATCTTGTGTAACATCTTTCGTCAGAATCTTGTGTAACATCTTTCGCCAGAATCTTCGACTTCGTCGATCAGATACATTTGAAGTAATCGAATGGCTCTTTGCAATCTTCGCATTTGTAAAGCGATTTGCAGGCGGTGCTTCCGAATTGAGAGACCATGGCGGTTTGCGAAGATTTGCAACGCGGGCAGCGCACATCGCGCAGTTTGCCCATGAGAAGGTTTTTATCTGCGCTGCCCTTTTGCGGCGGCGCAATACCATACGCTTCCAACTTCACACGTGCTTCTTCCGTCATCCAATCTGTCGTCCAGGCCGGTGAAAGAATGGTCTTCACATCGAAATCTTCCACATGCATTTCCACCAATATTTCACGAACATCTTGTTCTATGGCATGCATAGCAGGACAACCCGAATAGGTTGGTGTAATAAGAACAATAACTTTGTTGTCTTCAAGCTGAACATCGCGCACAATGCCCATTTCAACCACATTCAAGACGGGAATTTCAGGGTCTTCCACTTCTTTCAGGAATTCCCAAATTTCTTGAATCGAGTATTTCATTTTACCACTTTGAATTCGGGTAAGTGCGCTGCAAGAATTGCATTTCACTCAACAAATGTCCGAGATGTTCGGTGTGCTTTCCTTCACGTCCGCCTTTGTGCATCCATCCTGAAACAGGCATTTGCAAAGTGCCTTCGTTCAAGGTAGCCTGAACATTTTCCATCCAGGTTTGATGAAGGCTTTCAACGTTCGGACAAATACCCGTTGAAGAAAGATCGGTATCATTTGTATTTGGAATAAACCATTCACCGGTGTAACTCCAAATGTCGTTTACTGCTTTTTGAATGCGTGCATGACTTTCTTCTGTTCCGTCTCCCATGCGCAAAACCCAGTCGCGGCCGTGCTGCAAATGGTAGCGCACTTCTTTCACAGACTTCAAGGCGAATTCTTGAAGGAAGGTGTTGCTCGATTTAGAAAGTTCGTTCAAGTATAAGTTGTACCATTCCGAATATAAATACTGACGTGCAATGGTAAAGGCATAGTCTCCGTTTGGAAGTTCCAACGCTAAGAAATTTTTGTAATCCCAAGCGTCGCGAAGGAAAGCCCAATCGTCTTCTGTTTTGGTATCTCCGCTAGCTTCCGCCAAATGCTTGAAAAGTAACGTTGCCTGACCAATGTAATCCAACGCCATATTGCTTAACGCAATATCTTCTTCCAACACAGGTCCGTGTCCGCACCATTCAGAAAGGCGCTGACCAAGTATAAGGTTATTGTCTGCTAAATGCAGCGCTAATGCTTCTTCTTTCTTCATGATTACATGTGTCCGATTTCGTCAGGAATGTCGTAGAATGTTGGGTGACGATAAACTTTGTCGTTTGCTGGATCGAACATAGCGTCTTTGTCTGCCGGAGCAGAGGCTGTGATTTCAGAACTTGGAACTACCCAAATGCTAACGCCTTCCATGCGGCGTGTGTATACGTCACGTGCATTTTCAATAGCCATTTTAGCATCGGTTGCATGCAAACTTCCAACGTGTTTATGCGATAATCCGCTTTTGCTGCGGATGAATATTTCCCAAAGGGGCCAGTTCGAGGTACTCATAATTTCTAATTATTGTCACGAATTTAATCCGATTCACGCGTACAAAAATTACTTTGCAGAATAATTCTATATTTGTGAGGAAAATCATTGCCCCAATTCTATGTCGAATCTTTCTGTAGCCGAGTTCCAACAAGTGTTTCCCGATATCTATGAGCGTAGTACGGTTGAGGTTGTTTTAGAAACTGCCAAGTTGAAAAAACTGCGTGCTGACGATTGGATGGTAGACATCGGAGATCCGATTGTGTACATGCCTTTATTGTTGAAAGGACAATTACGTATTCTTCGCGAAGATGAAGAAGGGCATGAATTGTTGCTCTATTACATTCGTCCGGGTGAGACCTGCGCTATGTCGCTTACCTGTTGCAGCGGAAACGCGGTGAGCAATGTTCGGGCGGTAGCTGAAGAGGATACAGAACTTTTGCTTTTGCCCATTCAGATTATTGACGAATGGACCACGAAGTATCCTTCATTCAAATCGTTTATTCTGAAAACCTATCAAAAGAGATTCGAAGAATTGTTGAATACCATTGATAGCATTGCCTTTCACAACCTGGACGATCGCTTGACGCAACTGCTGAAGCAGAAATCAGAGAAGGAGGGAAGTGAATTGAAAACCACCCACCAAGAATTAGCCAATCAATTGAATTCTTCGCGCGAAGTTATTTCCCGCTTGCTCAAGCAAATGGAGCGGAAAGGAAAAATTCAAATGGGAAGAAACAAGATTACTCTTTTATAATTCTTTGAGTTAATGTCCCGTCTTTCGTGGTTATGCGAATGAAGTAGAATCCAGTTGGAAGTTCAGATAAATCAATTGTTTTCTTCTTTGCATAGAACGAATCTTTCATTGCAATTTGACCGGAAATATTCAACACTTGCATTTCTTTCCTTCCATCTAAATCTGCATTTATGTTTATGAAGGAAGCAGTGGGATTCGGGAAAATTTCAATTTGCTTCATTAAATCATTCACGCCAACTCCGCATTCACCCGCTGTGAAGTGCACGATGCCGTGGTAATAGATTGCTTCGCAAGAATTTCCATAAGTCACTCCATCGCAACCACAAACTGGATCGTAAATAGTGAGACAACCAATGTTATTGTCTATAAGGCTAGAGTCCACGCATACAGCAGAGGAGGCGCAATTGCTCAGGCATTCCTCGAGTGTAGTGTAGAATGAATCTGAGTAATCAATATTGCCGGCAACATAGCCACATCCGCTGTATCCAGAACAAGACGTGCCGTTAGAAGCGAAGCCCAGAAACATCTGACAAAGTCCGAAGTCTATTCCACTAACATCGCTACAAGGTGGGGCTTGTTCAGCACAAATACCATTCGTGTAGGTTAGGACTCCTCCGTAATTTATGGCTTCACATGAATTGTTGTACGTAACGTTGTTGCACCCACATACAGGTTCGTAGATGGAAATGCAGTCGACCGTGTTGTTAATTAGGGAAGAGTCAATGCATTGAATAATAACAGTGGTGTCCTCCAAGCAAGAAGCGTTGCATGCATAAGTTGAAGTAAAGAATCCGAGCGAGTAATCGATTCCATCTGAACCGATGTATCCGCAACCGCTCAATGATACGCAACCACTATCGGTCATGGCAATCCCCAAAGCCATGTCACACATTCCGAAATCAACGCCAGTTGGAATAGGAAGACAAGTTAAACCAGTGCATTCTCCGTCGGTCCAAGCTGTTACTCCGCCGTAATTCGTTGCTTCGCAGGTGTTGCTGTATGTGTTGCCATCACAACCGCACACGGGTGCCCAAATAGCGGGACAAATTGCGTTGAGGTTAATGAGGCTGGGGTCGATGCATTGCGCAGAAGCCAAATAAGAACTTAGAATGAAAAAAAAGGTGAAAAGATGTTTCATGCTATCTAGATAAATATTTCTTGAAAAAAGTTGTTTGGGTTGAAAAATAAAAGCCCTTTCGGGCTTTTAAAAATTAGTCTTCATCTTCGTCCGATTCATCGGCGTCGTCAGCAACGTCGTCGTTGTCATCATCATCGTCGTCATCGTCATTCGAATCATCATCCGATTTGAATCCATCAATGTCATTCAAATTCAGACCGTCATCATTTCCTTCCTCCTCATCGACCTTCATGTTCTTGTCAATTTTGAACAAGTAAATGGTGTCTTCCGTGCGGATTTCAAGAGCTTTAATAAATTCACCTTTTGGAGTGGTGAAAGAAACTAAATGTTCATTTTCGAAGCCGTTCGGATAAGCGGCCTCAATTAATGCAGCATGTTCGTCAGTAATGCTGTTGTAGTCTTTAATTACACGTTTCATAATTCAAAACAAAACTCTTAGTGATTTAATAGCCAAGCAAAAATAAGAGGAGCAACAATTGTCGCGTCACTTTCAATAATAAATTTAGGAGTGTTAATGTCTAATTTACCCCATGTGATTTTTTCATTTGGAACAGCTCCACTGTATGACCCGTAGCTGGTGGTGCTGTCGGAAATCTGACAGAAGTAACCCCAGAATGGAATGTCGTGCATTTCCATATCTTGATAAAGCATAGGCACCACACAAATTGGGAAGTCACCAGCAATACCTCCACCGATTTGGAAGAATCCAACGCCTTTTCCACCTGAATTCTTGGTATACCAATCGGCCAACCACATCATGTATTCAATACCGCTCTTCATAGTGGTCGGTTGAATTTCGCCTTTGATGCAATAACTAGCGAAAATATTTCCCATGGTACTATCTTCCCATCCTGGACAAATGATTGGAAGGTTGCGCTCTGCAGCAGCAATCATCCAAGAGTTCTTCGGGTCAATTTGGTAGTATTGCTCCAATACACCGCTCAATATCATTTTGTACATGAACTCATGCGGGAAATAACGCTCGCCTTTCGCTTGCGCATCTGCCCAAAGTGCATGAATGTGTTTTTGTAATCTTCTGAATGCTTCTTCTTCCGGGATACATGTGTCGGTTACGCGGTTCAAGCCACGCTCCAACAAACCCCATTCTTCTTGCGGAGTTAAATCGCGGTAATTTGGTACACGCTCGTAGTGATCGTGAGCCACAAGGTTCATAAGATCTTCCTCGAGGTTCGCGCCTGTACAAGAGATGATGTCAACCTTTCCAGCGCGAATCATTTCCGCTAGAGAAATCCCTAACTCTGCAGTAGACATTGCTCCTGCAAGAGTGATCATCATTTTGCCACCTTCTGTTAAGTGTGCTTCGTAACCTTTGGCTGCGTCAACCAAAGCCGCAGAGTTGAAGTGCAAATAATTGCTCTCCATGAACTCACGCATTGTAGAATATTTTCCCATAGTGTTTGCGAAATTCGAACATCAATTCGAATTTTCAATAAAAAAGTTTGTGATTTTTTTTAGGGTAAGAATGTTGAAAGAAAAACCTGCTTTATCTGTTTGCTTTTTCAGAACGTTCGTTCACTAATTTCACAATGTGACGAATCGTGTGGCGTTTGATGTTCTTCTCTAAAGTCTTCTCGGTGTTCTCGATGACAAGATATTGAAATTTGAACTTCACAAACTCGTGGTGAAGCGCAACAACCTTCAAATTGAATGATTCAGGTTGAATGGAAGAGTGAAATTCTTTCATTCCTTGAATGATTTGATTTTCGAATTCAACAACATCGTTAACGGCAAGTGTGTCAATTTCGAAATCGAGACTGGTTTTCTTAATTTCTCTTCTTGTATAATTGACAATATCTGAACTGAAAACAACGCTGTTCGGAATGTAAATCAAATCATCGTCTTCATTAATCAAGTGAACACTTGACAGGGTAATGTCTTGAATTTTTCCTTTGTGTGCACCAATAGAAACTTCATCCCCAATGTTTACTACACGAGCGAAAGTCATGTACATGCCATTAATGAAATTCGAGATATAGTCTTTCGCAATTAAGACAATGGCCGCCGCAAGAAGTGATAGGGTAGTGAGCGCTTTCTCTAATGAAATGTTTAAGATTGCCAAGAGTAACAACCCAGCATACAAGGCGAACAGCACTTTCTTAATGTGTCCAATACCGTACAAGAAATTGTCGCGTTTTCCGACTAATTCAGAGCGGTAGAACAAGACAATGATTTGATGTATAATGTCGGTGATTAAAACAGTAATTGTAATTCTGAAAACAGATTCAGCCATGTATGCGACATAAGGAATTTGCTTTACAAATTCCAGAATGCCGTTTTTGTAGGTAAACGCTGTGGTAATCAGAATGAGAACTACAACGAGATGAATACTTGAATTCCGTTTAATCATTGTAATAACCTAATATTTCTAAGATGTCTTTCGGTTTTTGTTCAGGAGCAAACTCTTTGTATTTCACTTTTCCTTTCGCATCGCGATCAATGAGAATGTGTCTTGGCTGAGGAACAAGGCAGTGATGAATTCCTCCAAATCCACCGAGGGTATCTTGATAAGCTCCTGTGTTGAAGAATCCAATGTACTGGTCTTGATCTGGATAAAATCTTGGCAAGTAGATCGCATTCGTATGCTGCTCCGAATTGTAATAATCGTCTGAATCGCAGGTCAATCCACCTAAGAAAACACGCTCATACACTTCGTCCCAATTGTTGAGCGGAAGCATGATGAATTTTTTGTTAATCGCCCAGGTGTCTGGTAATGTAGTCATGAATGAAGAGTCAATCATGTTCCACTTCTCACGATCGTTTTGTTCTTTTTGATAAAGAATTTTGTAGATCGCTCCGCCACTTTCACCAACAGTGAAAGACCCGAATTCAGTGAAGATATTCGGAACAGGAACTCCTGCATCTTCGCAAGCCGCTTTAATCTGTCTCAATATTTCAGTCACCATGTACTGATAATCGAAACTGAATGCGATGGAAGTTTTAATTGGGAATCCGCCTCCGATGTTCAAGCTGTCCAAGGTTGGACAAATCTCGCGCAACTCGCAATACACTTTCAGACACTTCACCAACTCGTTCCAATAGTACGCGGTGTCTTTAATACCGCTGTTGATGAAGAAGTGAAGCATCTTCAATTTCAAATTCGGATCGTCGTGAATGACCTTCTTATAGAACTTCGTAATGTTCTTGTATCCAATTCCCAATCGCGAAGTGTAGAACTCGAACTTCGGTTCTTCTTCGCTGGCGATACGAATACCAATGTTCAAAGGCGATGTCGCTTTTTCTTTGAAAACATTCAACTCGTAAGCGTTGTCGATTACCGGAATAATGTTTTCAAATCCACTTTCTTTCAAATCTAAAATACGCTGCACGTATTCTTCCTTCTTGAATCCGTTGCATACTATTGTTTGCTCCTTCGTGATTTTCTTCAACGTATACAAACGCTTAATTAAATCAATGTCGTAAGCCGAAGAGGTTTCCAAATGAACTTTGTTCTTCAACACTTCTTCCAACACATATCTAAAGTGTGAGCTCTTGGTGCAATAGCAATAGTGGTATTCACCTTCGTAACCCACTTCTTGCTTTCCTTTCTCAAACCATTCTTTCGCGCGGTTAATGTTTTCGGAAATCTTGGGCAAGTAGGTAAACTTCAACGGAGAACCGAATTTCTTCACCAATTCCATCATTGGAATTCCATGAAAAACTAATTCATCATTTTCCATTTGAAATTCTTCCTGAGGCCATTCAAATGTTTGGTCAATTAAATCTTTGTACTTCGTCTTCATTAGTCGATACCGCGCTTAATATTTTTTTGCAATTTTAGTGTGTAAATGCTTACGCAGGCGCTTTTTATGGCCATTTCTTTCAGCAATCGTTTGTAACAACAATCAAAGAGTCCATTATGTTGTTTTTTCTTGTGAAGATACACTCAACATTTCAATCTGAATAAAATTTGAAATCGGATAATTCTCATAGCTAGAATCAAGTCATCTTCGTATCCATGGATAATTCGAAACACGTTCACCTCATTGCTATTGGCGGAAGCGCCATGCACAACATGGCCATTGCGCTTCATAGAAAAGGATATTTGGTTACAGGAAGCGATGATGAGATTTTTGAACCGAGTAAAACGCGCTTGAATAACCTCGGTTTACTTCCTGCTGAAATGGGGTGGGACGCGAATCGCATTCATGAAGGAATAGAAGCCGTGATCGTTGGAATGCACGCCCGCATAGACAATCCAGAACTCATTCGTGCGCAAGAATTGGGATTGAAAATTTATTCCTATCCCGAATACATCTACGAACAATCGAAAGAAAAAATCCGTGTGGTTATTGGCGGCAGTCACGGCAAGACCAGCATTACGAGCATGATTCTGCATGTCTTGAATGCTTTAGGAAAAAACGTGGACTACATGGTGGGCGCGCAGTTGGCTGGCTTCGATTGTATGGTGAAGTTTACCGAAGAAGCCGAAATTGCGATTATTGAAGGTGACGAGTACTTGTCTTCACCAACCGATCTCCGTCCGAAGTTTCACTTGTACCACCCAACCATGGCGGTCATGAGTGGCATTGCGTGGGATCACATCAACGTGTTTCCAACCTTCGAAAACTATGTCAAGCAATTTGAAATTTTTGCAGAAAAGATTGTTCCGAATGGAACGCTCATCTATTGCGAGTTAGATGAGGAAGTGAAGAAGGTGTGTGAAAACGCGCGCCAAGATATTCAGTTGAAACCCTACGGAACCTTCGAGCACGAAGTGCGAAACGGCGTTACGTTTATTCGTCACAACGGAACCGAAACAGCCATTGAAATTTTCGGAAATCACAACCTTCAAAATTTGAATGCGGCGTTTTTGGTGTGTGAAAGTTTAGGGGTTAACGCGGGCGAATTCCTTCGCGCTATTTCATCGTTCACCGGCGCAGCGAAACGGTTGGAGTTGGTTGGAAGAAATGCACATTCGGCGTGCTACAAAGACTTCGCGCATTCACCTTCCAAATTGAAAGCAACAACAAATGCTTTGAAGGAACAATTTCCAAATCGAAAGCTCATTGCTTGCATGGAACTGCACACGTTTTCAAGTTTGAATAAAATTTTTTTAAGTCAGTACGAAGGCGCTATGGCCGCGGCCGACGAAGCGTTTGTCTATTTCAACACACATACGCTGGAGCACAAAAAGCTTCCGCCCATTTCAACGGAAGAAGTGGCACAAGCGTTCGCTTCGAAGAACGTAAAGGTGATTAACGACTCGAAAGCGTTATTGAATGTTTTGTTGGAAATGAATTGGGAAAACGCCAATTTGTTGCTGATGTCTTCTGGGAATTTCGACGGCTTAGACTACCAAGATATTTGGAATAAAATGCACGCTTGAAATTAGGATAAGCCTACATCAAGAAGCATCATCACAATGAATCCACCAATGAGTCCGAGTGTGGCCACATCGGTGTATTTGTCTTGTTGCGTTTCCGGAATTACTTCTTCCACCACAACATAAATCATAGCGCCCGCCGCGAAGGCCAAGGCGTAGGGGAGAACCGCGTGCATTTGAATAACGGCAAGCGCTCCAACAACACCGGCAACGGGTTCAACAATGGCAGAAAGTTGTCCGTACCAAAAACTCTTCTTGCGTGAAAGTCCCATTCTACGAAGGGGGAAAGAAACCGCAATTCCTTCAGGGAAATTTTGCAATCCAATGCCAACAGCAAGCGCTACTGCACCGCCAATGCTGGCCTCTGGAAGTCCTGCTGCTACGCCACCGAATAACACCCCAACAGCCAATCCTTCCGGTATGTTGTGAAGGGTAATGGCTAAAACCAACAACATGGTTTTATTCAATTTGGTTTGAACCCCTTCGGTTTTTTCTTGCGGAAAATTTAAGTGCAAGTGTGGTAGGAATTTGTCAAGTGCAAACAAGAACAATGCGCCCATAGCGAAACCCGCTGCTGCTGGAAAGGCTTTCGTAAATCCTTCTCCCGGACTCATTTCAATGGCCGGAGCAAGCAACGACCAAAAACTTGCGGCGATCATTACACCGCCTGTAAATCCAAGCATTCCGTCGAGTGCCCTTCGATTTAAATCTTTCACAACAAAGACCAAAGAAGCACCTAGCGCCGTGACAAACCAAGTAAACGTTGTTGCAATCAGAGCGGCATAAACGTATCCATAAGGACCGCCCGTTTCAACAAGATTTTGAAAGAAGGTGGTAATGCTGTTCATACCAACAAATGTAGCTGAAATTTATTCGAACACGACCGAGGCGAAGCTTGTTTTAGTAGCACGTGCTTTTGCCCATTTATGAAAATCGAAATAGGTGAAGAAAAGTGGATCGGTCTTTTTCACTTCGAGCAATTCACTTTCCAACCATCCCCACAATTCTTTGTCTTGAATACTCTTACGTTTTTTAAGTGTCTCATTTATGAATTGAAGAATTTTCTTCTCCCCTTCGAACGCCTTGTTGCGCGTAATAAGGAAGCGTTGAACATTGCGAAGCGCATAAGGTATGTAACGCTCGTTGTTCAATTCAATTTGAACAATTAAATTGAAGACTTGCGCAATGCATTGCAAATACAGCAACTCGTTAGAAGGTGTGCTTTGAAGGAAACGCTGAATGAAACGTTCAGACTCTTTGAATTCTTCTTGAATGAAACAAACCACGGCGCATTGAAACAAGACATGCGAAGCGCGAATGTCGAATTCACTTTCCGAGCGAGTGAGATCTTCTTTGTGTTCCGCTATGTATGCATAGGCCGCAGCATTATTTTTTTGAAGTAAGAAAACGGTAAGCGCTGTGCTTCGAAGCAACCATTGATTTTCGCTTCCCACAAAACAAGCTTCAAGCTGAGAGAGGTAGTCAAATGCCGATTGATCATTTTTTAATTGCGCGGAAATAACTGCGGCATTCGCAAGGGCATTGCGAAGAATGCTTGTGTTTTCGTTGCCCTTTACTTCGCATGTTTGTAGAAGTTCAAGCAGTTCAGATATGCTATTTAAACTTTCTTTTGGTTTTCTTGCGGTCAACAGCACCGCGCCTTTCAGCTGTAGTAACTTAATTTTTGCCTCCAATGAAATGGGAGTGATTTTGTCTATTTCATGAAGTAAATCTTCGTTGTGCGATTGCTCTTCTGTTTGTCTAGGCTGGCCATTGGTGTAGTAACCCGCAAACCACGACCACTTCATGAATGCAATTTCTTTTTCATTTTGAATGGAAGAAAGAACAGCTTTCATTTCAGAATAGTTGCTGCTCAGCATTTCATAGCGCTCGTTCCCTGGAATGTTCATCGATTCAAGTATGCGCTCCTTCCATTCGTTCAATTCAAGTTGAAGGGCAGAGAGCTCATGCTTGCGTGCGATTTTTTGCGCCGAGTAAACCAATTTGTCGGCTTGCTCATAGAGCTCACGCATGTATAAGACCTCGATACTTTGTAGCAGACGCATAACCTCTGCGCGCGCAGTTGCTTTGTGATGGAAGGCGGCGAGCGATTTTAAAAGCGTGTGGTAAAGTCTATTCTTCGCAATAGAGATGGCATCGGTAATGGGAGATCCTTTGAGAATCTTCAAGAGTTTTTCTTCGTTGTATTCGCTCAATTTTTCCATTGCATCGAAGAGCAAACGGTGTTGACCGTCTTCTGCCATGGGCTGTAAGCGGAAATAGCGCTTTTCTGATTTGCTTAAACTCTTGATTAGAACGAAGAGTGCGTCGGATGCAACATTTGCCATGGCGTTTCGATTTAAGGTTGACTACAAGTTCTAATTCTTTTTTGAATAAAAGACCCAGTCTTATTTTTCGGTATTCATTTCAAGAGTTTCGGTCATTCTCTGCGTATTTTTGGCAGGCTTGCATTTTTATTGATTGCGGGCAATACTACAACTAGAAATTCGTTCGAGCATTCGTGAAAAAAAATAGAGTAATTCAATTGTTGTTCATACTTGCGATATGCACCACGCATAGCGCATTGGCTCAATTCAGCACGGGGACGTGGAGAGATCATCTTCCTTATGGAAATGTGATTGATGTGTGCTACGACGAGATTAACATGGTTTACGCGGCAACGCCCTACGCCATTGTAAGCTACAACCCCGCAACATTCGAAGTGGAACGTTGGTCGAAAGTGAACCGCTTGAGCGATGTTGGAATTTCAGCGGTGGAGTACGACGCGAACAGCGATGCGGTTATTGTGGGTTATTCAAATGGAAATTTGGATGTGTTGTTGGAAGAAACTCAATTCAACATGCCCGATATTCGATTGAGCAATATCGTGGGCGACAAAAAGATCTACGACATTCTTCCCTACAACGGGTTTTTATATTTAAGCACAGGGTTCGGTGTGGTTGTAGTAGACATTGCCGCACGTGAGGTGCGTTCGACCTATTTCTTGGGTCCGAACGGACAGCAAGAGAAGGTGAACGATGTTCTTGTTTTGAACAATGAGATTTATGCAATTTCAGATTCCACTGTTCGAAAGGCAGATGTGAGCAATCCGTTTTTAGCCAACTTTCAAAACTGGAACACAGTAACCGATTGGCCGGGCAGTGGCGCTTATTCTGACGCAACCGAATTTGCTGGAAATCTTTTCGTTCACAGAGCTGAGCAAGCGAACGATAAAATTTACCGAAAAGATTTGACCACCGGAGTATGGAGCGTCTTCTCTGAATTCGGAACCATGCGCTTTGGAAGAATTTGGAATTCAGATACCTACTTGTGCCTAGCTGGCGAATGGGCAGCGATTTGTTACGACGAATTGTTATACTTGGCCTACAACATTTCAGATATTGAAGGACAAACCATTGCGCCTAATTTGGTGATTCGCGACATGCAGAACACGCTTTGGGTGGCAGACAAGCAAAGAGGCATGGTTGGAAAAAAAGGCAACGGTCAAGAGCTGTCCATTAAGCCCGATGGCCCTGCCAGTGCGGAAGTAAGAAAATTAAATGCATACAATAATAATCTTTGGGTAGCCCACGGTGGACTCTATCCGTACGGAGGAAATTTATGGCGCAACGGAAATTACTCGGGTCGAGTGGGAGATCAGTGGACAACCTACAGCCCAGGTGCGGGAGGTAATTCAACTCCAGGAGTTTCAGACATGGTTGATGTTGCTATTGATCCTTTCAACAACAATCGAGTGTTTTACGGTTCGTGGGAAGAAGGACTTATTCAGCGCGCAACCGATGGAACGATGACTTACTTTAATGTTGAAACTGGAAACAATCCCTTGCAAGGATCTGGATTTGCTTGGGCTCCAGGATGGACAGGTGTTGGCGGAGTTGCTTTCGATCCGAACGGAGTGCTTTGGTTAACCAACAGTTATTCAACCAAGCCTATTCAGGCTGTAGATCGTGAGGGGAATTTCGTGGCTTATTCATGTGCGCCCTATGTGACGAACGATGATTGGTTGAAAGACATTATGCCAACGAGAGAAGGGTATATTTGGGCAATTGTTGCTGGAAGAGGAATTGTGGTGCGTGATCCGAATGGTACTGTTTCCAATGCTTCTGACGATGACATAACATTCTTGTCTGAAGCGGAAGGCGCTGGTGGACTCGCCAATAAAGACGTTTTTTGTATGATTGAAGATTTAGACGGTGAAATATGGGTGGGAACGCTTCAAGGACTTTCGGTCTTCTATTCTCAATCGTCATTGTTTTCAGAAGATCCGTTAGACGGAGAACCCATATTCATTACCCAAGACGGAAACGTTCAGAAATTACTCGATACGGAAACCATCACCTGTATTGAAATTGACGGTGGAAATAGAAAATGGGTGGGTACACGAAACAGCGGTGTCTATTTGTTCAGCGACGATGGGCTTCAAGAGATAGAGCACTTCACGCAAGAGAACAGTCCACTTCCAACGAATACAATCTCAGACATTGCCATTAATCAAGACAACGGTGAAGTTTTCATTGCAACTGAAGAAGGAATGGTTTCTTATTTCTCAACCGCAACGAATTTCGATCAGGCCATGAACAACGTTCGTGTGTTTCCAAATCCTGTTCTTCCTGAATTTGATGGAAACATTACAGTAGACGGATTGGCCTATAATAGCAGTGTCCGTATTGCAGATGCCGCTGGAAACGTTGTGTTTCAGGGTCAAAGCGAAGGTGGACGTGTTTTCTGGAATGGAAAAACCACAGATGGACAACGCCCTGCAACAGGCATGTATTACGTCTATTGTTCCAATCCAGATGGAAAGAAAACAGAGACCTTACAGCTCACGTTTATTCATTAACCCTTCGTCGTCACACACGCCTTCACAAATGAGATGAAGAGTGGGTGAGGAGTCATTACAGTACTCTTGTATTCCGGGTGGAATTGTGAAGCCACGAAGTACGGATGGTTTTCCAATTCAATAATTTCAACCAATCCACTTTTCGGGTTTGTTCCAACCGCTTTGAATCCGGCTTTCTCGAACTTCTCCATGTAATCGTTGTTGAATTCAAAACGATGACGGTGACGTTCTTCGATATTTATTTTTCCGTAAGCCTTTTGAGCTTTCGATCCTTTCTTAAGTGTACAAGGGTAAGATCCCAAACGCATGGTTCCGCCTTTGTTAACGATGCTCTTCTGTTCTTCCATGAGACAGATAACAGGATGCTTGGTATACGCCTTCATCTCTGTGCTGTGGGCGTCTTTCAAACCAAGAACATTGCGCGCAAATTCAATCGAAGCGATTTGCATTCCCAAACAAATTCCGAAAAATGGAATGTTGTTTTCACGAACGAATTTAATGGCTTCAATTTTTCCGTCAATACCTCTTGATCCAAATCCAGGCGCAACAAGCACTCCGTCAAGCTCGCTTAACTTCGCTTTTACGTTTTTTGCATTCAATCCTTCCGAGTGAATCCATTCAATGTCAACAGCGCATTCCAATGTAGTTCCTGCATGAATGAAAGCTTCAGCAATACTTTTGTACGCATCTTTCAATTCAACATATTTTCCAACTAACCCAATACGAACGCGTTTTTTCGGATGCTTTAATTTTTCCAAGAAGTTGCTCCATTTCTTAAGATCTGGTTTCTTCTTCGGAGCCAATCCTAATTTGCGAAGAGCTACTTCATCGAGTTTCTCTTGTTGCATGAGCAACGGCACATCGTAGATGGTATCTGCATCTATGCTCTGAATAACCGCATCTTGAGATACGTTACAGAACTTCGCAATTTTATTTCGAAGGATAGGTGAAAGCTCGTGCTCGGTGCGACAAACTAAGATGTCGGGTTGAACCCCATTTTCCAAAAGCATTTTCACGCTGTGTTGAGTGGGCTTCGTTTTCAATTCACCTGCTGCCGCTAAGTATGGAACTAGCGTCAAGTGAATGTTAATGCAGTCGTCTTCGTATTCCCACATCAGTTGACGGACAGACTCCACGTATGGAAGCGATTCAATGTCGCCAACGGTTCCACCAA
Organism: Flavobacteriales bacterium; assembly: GCA_044371535.1. Lineage (GTDB taxonomy): Bacteria > Bacteroidota > Bacteroidia > Flavobacteriales_D > Sanyastnellaceae > CAIZGX01. The sequence goes on from JBILTL010000037.1 coordinate 16,949, forward strand.
TTTCAGTAATCACCACATCGTAATCGTGGGCATTCCCCAACAATTGTATGCAACGCTTAATCTCGTCGGTGATGTGTGGAATAATTTGAACGGTCTTTCCCAAGTATTCGCCACGGCGTTCTTTGTCGATCACGCTTTGGTAAATGCGACCTGTAGTAATGTTGTTCGCTTGTGAAGTTGGAATGTCTAAGAAGCGCTCGTAGTGTCCCAAATCTAAATCGGTCTCTGCGCCGTCTTCGGTTACATAACACTCGCCGTGTTCATACGGATTCAGGGTTCCTGGATCGATATTAATGTAGGGGTCTAGCTTCTGAATGGTT
>JBILTL010000196.1:0-2509 GCA_044371535.1 Flavobacteriales bacterium
TTTTCTTCCCTTCTAATTTCGGCAACAACTCTGGAGTTCCTAACTCTGCAAGTTCTTGAACGAATTTCAACAACAATATTTCTCCTCTCTCTTTAAAAACAATTGAGCGACCTTTAAAGAAAACGTAAGCTCTTACCTTACTTCCTTCTTTCAAGAACTCTTGCGCGTGCTTCAACTTAAATTGAAAATCGTGATCATCGGTGTTAGGACCGAAACGAATTTCTTTTACAGTTACGTTCACCTGCTTCGCCTTCATTTCCTTCTGTTTCTTCTTCTGATCGTAAAGAAACTTGCGGTAATCGATGATTCTGCAAACCGGTGGAACGGCATTCGGCGAAATCTCTACGAGATCAGCCTCTAACTCTTGAGCCAGTTTTAATGCCTTTTCTCTAGAATACACTCCAACTTCCACATTCTCTCCAACCAAACGTACTTCGGCTGCGCTAATGCGATCGTTAATTTTGTGTTCCGGTTCAAAGATGCGTCTGCCTCTCATCTCGCGCTTTATGATATTCCCTCCTTGTTTATTAAATTTCTTTTAACATGCTCGCCACTTCGTCGTTCACCATAGTAGCGAAATCTTCAATGCTAAACACTCCCAAATCTCCCTCGCCTTTTTTGCGTGCAGATACTGAATTTGCTAGCATTTCGTTCTCTCCTACTACCAACATGTACGTCACTTTTGCAAGTTCCGCTTCACGTATTTTCTTTCCCACTTTCTCGTTCGTGTCGTCAACGAGCGCGCGAATATCGGAAATTTCTAGCGTATTTGCTACTTTTTTTGCGTATTCGTTGTATTTCTCACTCACTGGAAGAATTCGAACCTGCTCTGGCGTTAACCAAAGCGGGAATTGTCCAGCACAGTGCTCAATTAAAATCGCCACAAAACGCTCCATACTTCCGAACGGCGCGCGGTGAATCATCACCGGTCTGTGCTTCTGATTGTCTGCTCCGGTATATTCCAATTGGAAACGCTCTGGCAAGTTGTAATCCAATTGCACCGTTCCCAATTGCCATTTTCTTCCGATCGCATCGCGAACCATAAAGTCTAGCTTCGGTCCGTAGAATGCGGCTTCTCCGTATTCAACTACAGTGCGAAGTCCCTTCTCATTTGCCACTTCTTGAATGGCCAATTCCGCTTTCTCCCAATTCTCTTCAGAACCAATATACTTCTCGCGATTAATAGGATCACGAAGAGACACTTGCGCCAAGAAGTCTTGGAAATTCAAAGTCTTGAAAATATAAAGTACCAAGTCAATTACCTTCCCAATTTCTTCTTTCACTTGATCTTGCATACAGAAGATGTGCGCATCGTCTTGGGTAAAGCCACGAACACGCGTCAATCCGTGAAGCTCCCCTGTTTGCTCGTAACGATAAACCGTTCCGAACTCAGAAAAACGAAGCGGCAAGTCTTTGTAACTGCGTGGCTCTGCGTTGTAAATTTCGCAGTGATGCGGACAGTTCATCGGCTTCAACATATACATCTCTCCTTCTTGCGGAGTGTGTATCGGTTGGAAACTATCTGCACCATATTTCGCCCAGTGACCGCTGGTTTCATACAATTCTTTCGAACCGATGTGCGGAGTAATAACGGGTTGATATCCGGCTTTCTTCTGCGCAACCGTTAAGAAATTCTGAAGGCGCGTGCGCAAGTCAGTTCCCTTCGGCAACCACAATGGCAAACCACTTCCAACTTTTTGTGAGAAGTGGAACAAGCCCAATTCTTTTCCAAGTTTTCTGTGATCGCGTTTCTTCGCTTCTTCCAACTGCACCAAGTATTCTTCTAACTCGGCCGCCTTTGGAAAAGTAATCGCATAAACACGCGTTAACATTTTGTTCTTCTCGTCGCCTCTCCAATAAGCACCAGCCACATTCATAAGCTTTACAGCCTTAATGAATCCAGTGTTTGGAATGTGTGGGCCACGACACAAGTCAGTGAAATTCCCTTGTGTATAGAACGTTATTTCTCCGTCCTCAAGTCCTTCAATTAATTCTAATTTGTATTGATCTCCCTTTTCAGTGAAGTAAGAAATTGCATCGGCTTTAGACACTTCCTTGCGAACGAATTCGTTCTTCTGACGCGCCAATTCCAACATTAATTTTTCCACCTTCGAGAAATCTTCTTGCGTGAATGCCTTTCCTTCGAAATCTACGTCGTAATAAAATCCGTTTTCAATAGGCGGACCAATAGCCAACTTAATTCCAGGGTATAGGCTTTCCAATGCTTCGGCCATTAAGTGCGCCGAGCTGTGCCAAAGGGTAGACTTTCCATTGTCATCGTTCCACGTAAGCAGCTTCACCGTTGCGTTTTCCGGAAGGGGACGCGAGGCGTCTACAACGTTTCCGTTTACTTCTGCGGCAAGCACATTACGCGCTAAGCCTTCACTAATTTGAGCAGCCAATTGCAACGCAGAAGTACCTTCTTCTACAGAGCGAACGCTACCATCGGGTAAAGAGATGTTTAACATAGTGAAAAATGAGGTGCAAAGATAGCAACAACGGGGCTATT
>JBILTL010000195.1:0-2506 GCA_044371535.1 Flavobacteriales bacterium
TGCAATATTCGGTTTGAAATAATTACTGCTTTTCATCACCTTTCCATCTTCACGATAAATCGGTTGACCATTGTCATCGAGCTTACTCATGTTGCTTCGCTGAATCTCTGCGAAGATCTCCCCCATTTGCTCGTGAAGGCCGTGGGCATTCATGGTACCGCAAAGGATGTAGAGCATATCGCCTAAGGCATCTGCTATTTCAACAATATCTCCGTTTTGCGCGGCTTCCAAATACTCTTCATTCTCTTCCTTCATTAAATTGAAACGAAGTGTGTATTCACGTTCTTCCAATTCTCCAGTTGGTGTTTTCCGAACAGGAATGCGAAAGGCGTTGTGGAATTCTTCCACGCAACCAATGAGGTGCGCGAGCGATGGATTTTTTTCATTATTCATATTTCGAAATTAATTCAAGTGCCTCGAAAGATTTTTTTTTCTTATTCACACAATTTAACAAAGCAGCCATTCGTTCAGACAGTAAGGTTCACCCATTCGGGTGTAGGTTTTGGTTAAGGAATCGGAAACGCTCTTCAACGGAAGGGCGTTTTTGATTTTCCGGAAATAAAAAAGGGTTCCGAAGAACCCTAATCTATACTCTATCAAAGTATTCTTATTTCGAAGCCACTGGCCCGAAGTATTTTCTTTCTTGAATACGGCTTGCTTTACCAGTAAGGCTGCGCAAGTAGAAGATACGTGCACGACGCACCTTACCACGTTTGTTCACTTCAATTTTATCAATGAAAGGTGAAGCAATCGGGATGATACGCTCAACACCAACACTGTTCGACATTTTGCGAATGGTGAAGGTTTCAGTTGAACCTGTTCCTCTTCTTTGGATTACTACTCCAGTGAATGTTTGAAGACGCTCTTTCGCTCCTTCAATAATTTTATACGTTACAGAAATGGTATCACCTGCAGAGAATTTTGGGTGTTCTGCGATTGGGTTAATTCTGCTCTCAAGTTCCTTAATGCGGTTCATAGTCGTCTGATTTTCGTCCCTAAAAATAGGGGTGCAAATATATGCATTATTCTGAAAGGAACAAGGGAGAGTTCATTTTTTTTTGATTTTCCTCTCAATCGTCCCATTTTATTGCTGTTCTTTCGGCTTCTTGTCCTTGTGTTTCCAACGTTTATGGGTCCACAACCACAAATACGGCTCTTTGTAAATATCTTCAGCCACACGATCATTCGCCAACTGAATAAGTCCTCCTGTTTCGAATTCGCGCGGATTCTCCGTTAGCACTTCGAAGTGCGATTCATAGTAACCACGCTTCACTTTGTGCAAATGACCGAACACCACAGGTAGATTCAATTCCTTCGCATACTTCTCTGCACCATAATAAGCTGGAGTCTCGATACCTAAGAAGTTAATCCAAACGCACTTCTTCGGATCGGCAGGCGATTGATCCACAGCGAAGACCATTCCCATGAGTTCACCTTGATGCTCTTCCAAGTACTCTTTAGTCGCCCGTGTTGACACCAATTGCATTCCATACTTCTTTCGCGATTCGCGCATCTTACGGTCGAAATACGGATTGCTCAGGCGCTTGTAAATAGCTACCAGCGGCATATTGCTTTGCATGGGTGCGGCCAAGGCCCACATTTCCCAGTTGGCGTAATGTCCGCCACATACAATAATGCTCTGGCCTCTTTCAGCATAGGCTTGAAGAATGTCCGCATTGTGAACGACAAATCGCTTGCGCAGCTGCGCTTCAGTGACTGAAAAGTTCTTAATGACTTCCAAAATCAGATCACAGAAATGCCTGTAAAAATCCCAAGCAATCTGTTCTCGTTCTTTCTTTGATTTGTTCGGAAAGACCAATTCCAAATTGTACATGACCACCTTTTTTCGATAACCAAAACACACGTACAATATGAAGAACGCAAAATCAGATATTCGATAAAGAATAAAATAAGGCAGCAAACTCAATGGCTTCAAGAAAAGCCAAAACAATAATCGACTCATTTCGACTACAAGTTCTGAATCAGATTCTTCTTCGGATACTTCACCGTGAATCGCAATTGACGCTTCTCTGTTTTCTCTGGCTCAACGGTCATCTTCCAAGTTACCTTACCTGTTGCAGCTTCCTGTGTGCCACCTGAAAGTTCTTCAACCGCCACCTCCAAATCACCGTTTTGAGTCAGTGGAACCTGATCGTAAACTTCAATATTAATAGGCTTTTTCTTCGTGTTTGTGATGGTGATTTCATAAGCCTTCGAAGTAGACTTCTTCACACCGAAAACACTGGTCTTGCAGAAATCTTTTACTTGATCGCGCTTCACTGTAATGGCATTGTCGCGTCCCAACGAAAGTTGAAGAGTGTCGTTTGCTAAAGCAGGATCTATGTATCCATTTCCAACAAAAGTTCCTTTGAAGTAAATGTTGCTTTCTCCGCTTAACAAGCTGTATTGCATCCAGTCGATGATATCTGCTTGCAAATACGCTGCTGCTTCCAATTTCGGAATGGCTACGTATTTATACGAGGCCTTCAAACGTTGCTTTTGCATA
>JBILTL010000038.1:0-17017 GCA_044371535.1 Flavobacteriales bacterium
CATCCAATTCCGCCTCACGCAATGCTTCCTTTCTATTGGCGTAATCCATTTGATATGTCTTCTTATCGCCACTTTTAGGCGCGCTGTCCAATGCTTCGCGGAAAGGACCGTAAAAGGCACTGGCATATTTCGCGGTGTATGACATGATTCCAACATTCACAAATCCGTGATCATCTAACGTATCACGTATCTCTCCCACTCTACCGTCCATCATATCGCTTGGACCTATAATATCAAATCCCGCTTCGGCCTGAGCCAAAGCCATAGCAGATAGAATTGGAAGCGTCTCATCATTCACGATTCTTCCATCAATGACCAAACCGTCGTGTCCATCAGAACTGTAAGGATCCATAGCCACATCTGAAATAAATACAGCCTCAGGAAAACGTTTCTTCAATTCACGTATGGCAGTCAGATAAAAGTTCGAAGCGTCTAAAGAATACGTTGCGTATTTGTCTTTGTGCTTCTCATCCACAGCAGGAAACAAAATGAAATTTGTTACTCCCGCATTCATACACTCGTCAACTTCCACCATCAATTTTTCCAACCCAAATCTGGAAATACCAGGCATGCTTAGGATGGGTTGCACCGCTTGTTTGTCTTCCAACAAAAACAAAGGATACACCAATTGCTCGAGAGACAATCTCGTTTCGCGAACCATTCCTCTCACGGAATTGCTGGCTCTATTTCTCCTTGGACGAATGCGCATTACAACAATTCCGTTTCAACATTTGACTTCAAAATATTGAACAACGAATCTTGTTCTTTAGCCAATTTCAAAACATCCAAATCTTTCATGTTTTTAAAAAACGCATCGTCTTTAATAGCTGATCCCTCGGGAATATCTTTCAAATTCAATTTGTAATTCACCACTTCATCTTTCAAAGAGTTTATCATTGAAATACGATCTTGCAATTCCTTCATTCTCATTTGACCAAGGCTATCAGGCGGAGTCTGAGTCAAGTCTGAAATCTCTTTTTCGGCTGCAGAAATTTCCTTGTCCAAATCAGCAACCAATGCACCTTGCTTCGCCAAAACTCCTTGCTGAGTTGTGCGCGCCTGCTTTAAAATTTCAGTTTCAGAATCGAAACATGCTGTTAATCCTACTGTCAAAGCCACACCTAAAACCACTGCTAACTTTTTCATATTTCACTATTTATTTTTTCCATTTGCATCCAGATTTTTCGGCACCGGATCGTAGCCACTTTTTCCCCAAGGATGACAACTCAAAATTCGTTTTGCACCCAAATAAATTCCCTTCACAACTCCCCATTCTTGAATAGCTTCAACAGCATAAGCGCTGCAGGTTGGTTGGTATCTGCAATTCGAACCTAACCAAGGTGAAATAAACCCCTGATAAAATCGAATCGGCAAGATGAAAAGCCATTTCAAGAATCTAGACAAATTTACTTGTATTTAGTTCACGGAAAGTTAATGTATGACAAGAAAATCGCATAGAGAATTGCAGGTACTAACAAAATTCGAGTAACCATGTTCGCGTGAATGCGCAGAAGGCGATTTAGTGTTACTGATATCAAGAGAATTCCAGCGATACAAAGTAACTGGCCCAACTCAACACCAATGTTAAATCCAACTAACTTGCCCACTAGACTATCATCCTTCATCAATGTCATCTTCAATTCTGTTGAAATAGCAGAACCGTGAATGAATCCAAAAAGTGAAATAATTAATACTGTTTTCCAAGGAAGAGTGGTTGTTTCAGTTGGTGAAATCAATCGTTGAATTCCGCGAGCAACAATGGTAAGGGGAATTGCAAATTCTACCCACTTCATTGATAGCATTGGCAATCCAAAAACGACAGCAACAGCGGCGAGAGCATGACCTAAGGTAAATCCAGTAATGGACCACAAGAGCATGCGACGATCGTTGAACGTGAGTCCAATAGCGAGCACCCATAAAAACAAGATGTGATCAATGGCACCCTCGTCAATGATATGAAATATTCCGTGCTGTATGTCCTCGAGAAGCGTCATGACTCGTACACTTCTTAATATTTCTTCTTGAATTTCTTCTTCTTGTTGTTGTTGTTACGCTTCTTGTTGTTGCGGTAACTGTCTTCAACAAAGTCGTTGTACTTCGAACCTTGAATGGTCTTCACAGCATGAATTTCTTGAATATTCTCAACAGAAAGTTTCGCGCCACTTAAATATTTCAAGTCTTCTAAAATCACATCGTCTGTAATTGTCGCGCGATTCCAATTCAAAGCATTTTGCTTCATAAGCGTTGCAATAGAACGCGTGAAATTCATTTTCTCTTCACCGTCTTCCATGCCAACACATTTGTCAATCATCTTCTCTACATATCTTCCGTAATGACCAAACTTCACGGGTCCTTGCGGATAGCTGATGCGATCTGGCTTCACTGCAAACTGAGAAGGCTCAGGCTTTGGATAAGGAGAATCTACATCTAGGCGAAAGCCACTCATGATATGCAAATGATCCCAAAGTTTATGATTGAAATCTTCCATATCACGCAGATAAGGGAACAATTGTCCCATTACTGAAATAATAGCTTTGCAGCATCTGGCGCGTTCATCGCGATCTTCAAGAGTTAGAGCATACTGCACCATCTTCTGAATATTTCTTCCGTATTCGGGCAAGGTAATTTCAGGACGCGCACTGTTCATCTCTAACGGCACAACAACATCTGGCTTCTGAAAGCGGTGGGGATTCATAATAAATTTAAATGAGGTCTAGCAAATATACACTACAATTAAGCGCCTACAATTTTCAGTTTGGCGAATTTCAACAACAACTGCTTCTGTCCTTCTGAAGGAAAGAACACGGTTGCCTTTTCGTTCGGACTTTCTCCTTCCACTTTAATCACTTTTCCTTTTCCGAATTTCTCGTGTTGCACTTCCACTCCTACTTGAATTTCATGAGGCAACGCCCAATCTCCGGCAGGCAATGGAACGGGTGCATTCATATCTACTTTCTTCAACTTACTCGTATCAATCTGCGGAGGCATTGGCGGAGGTGTTGGTGAAGAAGGTGGGAAAGAAGACTTAGGTTTGTCTTGCAGTGGAAGTCTATTAATTCCGCCGCCGAACTTACCGCGTTCTTCACCGAAATCGAATGACTTCGATTGAGGAGGCGTTTTCTTTCCTGAAGTGGTTTCCAAAAATTTCTCGTCAATTTCTTCGATGAAACGAGAAGGTTCGCAATAGGTGAACTGTCCCCATTTGAATCGCGAATTTGCGTAAGAAAGAATGGCTCTCTTCTCGGCACGAGTTAACGCAACATAGAAAAGTCTTCGCTCTTCCTCGAGGTCTTCTCTAGCATTCAAAGACATTTGTGAAGGGAAGAGATTTTCTTCCATTCCAACGATAAATACGTTTGGAAACTCTAGACCCTTCGCAGAGTGAATGGTCATGAGTGAAACGCTTTTCGTTTCATCTACATCTGAGCTCTCGGTATCTGTGAGCAGAGCGACGTCTATTAAGAAGTCAGAGAGCGAAGGCATTGAGCCGTCTTCAGTTTCTCTTTCAGAGAATTCTTTTAATCCGGCGAGTAATTCTTGAATGTTTTCAACGCGCGCTACTCCTTCTGGGGTGCGGTCTGCATTCACTTCTACCAGCAAGCCTGAGGCTGCGGCAATGTGCATACCGAGGTCGTAAGCAGGCTTGGTGGTAAGCTCCGTTGCGAAGCTTTGGATCATGGTTACGAAGTCGTTGAGTTTACTCGCAACGGCACCTGAGATGCCCACTTCGAAGCATCTAGCTATCATTTCCCAAATGCTAATCTCACGCTCGGAAGCGCCCACTATCAATTTCTCTAATGTTGTTTTTCCAATTCCGCGAGCGGGGTAATTGATCACGCGCTTTAGCGCTTCTTCATCTTTGTGGTTGGCGGTTAATCTGAAATACGCCAACAGATCTTTGATCTCTTTGCGTTGATAGAAACTTAAACCACCGTAAATTTTATAAGGGATATTCAACTTCCTTAACGCTTCCTCCATCGCACGAGACTGCGCGTTGGTGCGATAAAGAATGGCGAAATCGTGGTAAGTCCCTCCGTCTTCCTTTTGTAATTTAAAAATCGTGTTCGCTACGAACATACCCTCTTCATTGTCCGTTGGTGCTTGATGAAGACGAATTTTATTTCCTTCATCATTCGCTGTCCAGACATTCTTCTTAATCTGATTTTTGTTGTTTCCAATGATGGAATTCGCAGCCTCAACAATGACCTTCGTTGAACGATAATTCTGTTCCAGTTTGTACAAAGAATAATCAGGATAGTCTTTTCGGAAGTTCAGAATATTCTGAATGTTAGCACCGCGGAAAGCATAGATACTTTGCGCATCGTCACCTACTACACATAGGTTTTCCGTCACAGCCGCCAATTGCTTTACAATCAAGTATTGCGAGAAGTTGGTATCTTGATACTCATCTACCATGATGAACTGAAACTTGTGCTGATATCTATGAAGGACATCTGCATGATCACGGAACAAAACATTCGTCTTGAAAAGCAAATCATCGAAGTCCATGGCACCCGCTTGAAACAAGCGCTGATCATACTTTCTGAAAATTTCACCCATCATTGGGCGCTTCGCAGCATGATCGTCTGAAACTAACTCTACTTGTTCAGGATAATCTGCCGCGCCAATTAAATTGTTCTTGCAGGAAGAAATACGGCTCTGAACCATTCCTGGCTTATAGATCTTGTCGTCTAGCGACATTTCTTTCAAGATATCTTTAATCAGACCCTTGCTGTCCGCCGTATCGTAAATACTGAAATTCCTAGGATACCCAATGCGATCAGCTTCAGAACGAAGAATACGCGCGAAGACACTGTGGAATGTTCCCATCCAAATGTTACGCGCATTGTCTTCACCCATAAGATTCGCAATACGCTCTTTCATTTCGCGTGCTGCCTTATTGGTAAAGGTTAATGACAGAATACTGAACGGATCTACTCCATTCTGAATCATGTGCGCAATGCGGTAAGTCAAGACACGCGTCTTTCCTGAACCCGCTCCTGCAATAACCATTAATGGACCTGAAATGTGTCGAGCTGCTGCACGCTGAGCGTCGTTCAACTCACTTAAAAAATCTCTTTGACTCACTTCGCAAAGATACTTTTCACAAATTGAACACCCCGTCAAAACTTGCACTTTCCCGCAGAAACTTATCAACGCTTTGCGCTACTTTTGCGAAAAGCCTTAATCATGTCTAAAATTTTAATCGTCGACGATGAAGCTGCCATTCGCAGCGCCTTGAAAGAAGTCCTTGAATACGAGGGGTTCACTATTTCCGAAGCTCCCGATGGGGAAGCCGCTTTGAAAATGGTTCTGAAGGAATCATTCGACTTAATTTTTTGTGACATTAAAATGCCAAAACTCGACGGTCTCGATTTTTTGTCTGAATTGAAAAAGGAAGACATTCAAGTTCCTGTGGTTATGATAACCGGACATGGAACCATAGACACCGCAGTGGAAGCGCTTAAGCGAGGGGCATACGACTTCATTCAAAAGCCCCTTGATCTGAACCGCGTTTTGGTTTCTACAAGAAATGCCAACAAACATGACGCGCTTATTAAAGAAACCAAGACACTTAAGAAGAAACTCAACAAAGTAATCGGCTCAACCATTATAGGGGAAAGTAAATCCATTCTTGAAATTGTAAAAATGATTGATACCGTCGCACCAACCGATGCTCGGGTGTTAATCACAGGTGGAAATGGTTGCGGAAAAGAATTGGTTGCTCGTCAACTTCATGAAAAAAGTAACAGAGCTTCTCAACCTTTTGTGGAAGTGAACTGCGCGGCTATTCCATCTGAATTGATTGAAAGCGAATTGTTCGGACATGAGAAAGGCGCCTTTACTTCGGCTGTAAAAACCAAACCTGGAAAGTTTGAATTAGCAGACAATGGCACCCTCTTTCTAGATGAAATTGGAGACATGTCCTTATCTGCGCAAGCCAAGGTTTTACGTGCACTTCAAGAAAACAAAATCACTCGTGTAGGTGGTGAAAAAGACATGAAAGTAAATGTTCGAATTCTTGCAGCGACCAACAAAGATTTGAAAAAAGAAATCGCTGCAGGTAATTTCCGCGAAGACTTATATCACCGACTTTCTGTAATCGTAATCAAGGTTCCTTCACTTAATGAACGAAAAGAAGATCTACCATTGTTGGCCAATCATTTCCTTCAACAAATTGCCGAAGAATACGGACAGCCAAAGAAGAACATAAACGCAATGGCATTGAAGGCCTTGCAACAGCACGACTGGACCGGTAACATACGTGAATTCAGAAATGTGATTGAGCGATTAATAATTTTCTCTGGAGAGACCATTGATGAGAAGGTGGTAAAGCAATACGCTACTCCTTACTTCAACTGATTTTTCATCGGTATCATAAACGGAACATAGGCCAAGAGCACTGCTATACTTCCAACTGCCAAGAATGAAATATTCGGTGTTTGCGGAGGCATAAGAAAAGTTGCGCCTATTACAAACAAGGTGTACCCATAAAGAACAAAAGAAACTTGATAGTGCTTCAAACCTAGCGCTAACAGACGATGGTGAATATGATTTTTATCTGCAACGAATGGAGATCTTCCATTTAAAATTCGAATCGTAAAAACACGTAATGTGTCTATTAAAGGATAGGCCAGGATGGCCATGGCAAAGATTGGCTTTGATACAATCTGCATGGCTACAGATAATTTCGAAGGAGGAAATTCTATCAACTTCATTGCTAGAACATACATACAAATTCCAATAATCAAAGAACCTGAATCACCCATAAAAATGCGTGCAGGTTGAAAATTGAAAATTAAAAAACCTAGCAATGAACCTGCTAATCCTACGGCTAGCAAAGCTAAAGGCATGTCACCTGTTTTATAAAACCACAGGGTAAAGGTTACACTTCCAATCAAACCAATTCCGCCTGCTAAACCATCTACGCCATCTATTAAGTTAATGGCATTCACAATGACAATGTATATAAATATGGAAAGAATAACACTGAGCCAATAAGGCAGTTTATCTACTTCGAACAAACCCCAGAATTCGGTGAGGCGAATATCAGCAAGCACGACTAAAGTAACTCCCACCAACAAATGAACGACTAGTTTTTTCAATGGATCCACACCCACAATATCATCCTTCAAACCAATGAAGAACAAAGCAAACATGGATGCCAAAATATACTTGAATTCGTTTAGCGCTTGCAACGGATTGTAGTTCGCTCCTAACTCCCAAGCATCTCGCGAAGGAAACCACAGACAATAGGAAATAATAGTCGCCGCAAAGATCAGAATGCCTCCCAAAGTTGGTATGCTCTTGCGATGAAGCTTACGCTCGTTGCTTGGTTCATCTACAAGGTGCTTCATCTTCGCCACTTTGATAAGCGGCGGTGTAGCCACTAATACAATGGCAAACGCACTAAGAAAGGCGAAGATGATATCTTTCAATTTAGTTCCGGTTAGGTTGAATCAAATGTATTCAAAAATCGCGATACACCGCATGCAATCCGGTTCGAATTCCAAACATCAGAATTGTTGCATGCTGCTTCACCAAATCATTCGATTTATCATCTATTCTATCCGAATAGGAAACAATAAATTCAGAATTGGTTTTCGGATTAATCCAATAGCCGACTTCAACATCCCACTGCTTCAAATTTCGATTGATCCAGATAGACTCGTTGTCTCGCTCTTCCATTCGATTTTGAACAATGTAGTTCCACTTCAAACGAGCAAAATACCTTCCGTAACGGTAGCGTGAACGCAACACATATTCATACATGTCGCTAAGAGGATGTCCAACGGTTTGATTCATGTGTGTGGCGTCTGTATACAATGCAGAGAACGAATAAACATCGCTCTGAACTCGATTGTATTCAAAACCCAAATCGAAATTCTTCACTCCTAAATTGTAGGATTGAACACCCAATTGAAGGGCTCCATTCTTCTTGTAATCACCCAAGGCATCGGCATAAACTTGAGCATAGACTTCAATATTCTTCGATAATCTTACGTTCGCGTCAACTCCTAAATTAAAATTATTTCTTGTTGAATTTATTTGGGAAAATCCTGTTCCAATTAATGGAGAATAAAAGTTCGCCGGCAGTGACTGTGGCATGAGAAGCGAATCATATCGATTCCAAATTACCGATTCAAAAAGAGAAAGCTCAACCTTCGATGTAGGCTTCCAACTCAAGTAAGAAAAGCTTCCAGCTTTTCTTCTGAAAGTAGATTCCGGTGTATCTCCCAAAGGCAAGCGCTCCAAACTCTGCATGACATTCCAAACATGAGAATACTTCACCTTTCCTCTCGTAATATCAAATTGAACGTACGGGTAATTGAACATTCCATCAGACCACAAAAGCGAACGATATCCGTTTCCAATCCTGTGCTTTCCATAGCCCATATGAAGTCTCAATGACTTCATCGGTTGCACTGTGATCCTTGAAAACGAAGAAGAATAATCGACAACATCGCGAATGATTGTAAAATCCTTGTCACGTCCAAATCCGGGAATTACTCCTAAGCTATCTACGTAATTCTTCAAATACTTCGGCATGTATTCTTGACTTTCGTAAAACCCAGTTTCAACAGAAACTTTATCTCCGAAATCTGCTTGAACCCAAAGTCCACGTGTGTTACTTATGATTCGTTTCGATCTAGGGTAATTCAACGTATCGGTGAAATCCTTTCCGCCCCCAATGTTGTACAAAAAATTCATACGAATATGCACGTCCCCTTCGTTGTATTCAAACAAGTGTTTACGCAAAGCAATTGCAGCAACATCATGATAAATTTTCACACTGTCCTTCAATTCCCCTTCCATTTTCGATAGAGGCAAATCATTTCTCATGTACGGTTGCATAGATAGAAAAACGGACGACTCTGTTTTCAACGCGGCCTCTCGCACGGAACGTGTAAACCCAAATCCTGTTGGGTACGCAGAAGGCTGTGCGAAGCAAATTAGCAATTGCAATGCGAAGAAAACCGACAATAAAATTTTCAATTTCATCTCTAACTATTTTTCAATTCTCGCGAACATCCAACGCGTCGCGCAATCCATTTCCAACCATCATAAACGAAAGTACTAAAAGCATGATACAAACTCCAGGTAAGAAGGCCAAATAAGCCATATCTGTTGTTAAATAAGAGTAACTCTCTCGTATCATATTGCCCCAACTCGGAGTTGGAATTTGAGCTCCTAAACCTAAAAAGCTTAATCCAGCTTCCATAAGAATAGCCGATGCGAAATTGGCCGCCGACATGACAATAATGGGTGAAAGGACATTTGGCAACACATGACGAAAAATAATTCTTGAGGAAGAATTGCCAATGGCTTTCGCGGCTTCAATGTATTCCTTTTCTCGAACGCCCAGTACCTGTCCGCGTGTGATTCGCGCAACCTCCACCCACATGGTTAATCCCACTGCGACAAACACTTTCCAAAATCCTGTTCCGAAGGCAAAACAAATAGCCATTACCAAAAGCAATGTCGGAATGGCCCAAACTACCTGAATGAAATAAGAGATCACTGTATCTACCCAACCTTTGAAATAGCCTGCCCACAATCCAAGAGTAACTCCAAGCAACAAAGAAATAATAACTGCAATGGTTCCGACTAACAGGGAAACCGATGCGCCCGCCATCAAGCGCGACAATACGTCCCTTCCGTATTTATCGGTTCCCAACCAAAATTTCTTCTCGAGAATAACTTCTCCTTCAGACTTTGATGTTAAATCCTTCAACGCAAATTTCACTGTTTCTCCACCACCGTTTTTTTCGAACAATTCAACCTTCATTGAATCTCCAATTAATTCACTTTTCGAAATCGGAAACCATTCCTTTTCATCTGACTCAAGAGCTACATATTTCACAGAAAAACCGGGCTTACACAGGGCCAAGCTTAGCTTTTGATCATTTGCATTTTCCGAATTATCTAAACGAATAAGGGGACCTAGAATAGAGATGAGCACGACAATTAAAATGAAAATCAAGCCTGACATGGCAAGCTTGTTTTGAACAAATCTTTTTATGGCTGAATTGGAACTCATGCTTACTTCAAACTTACTCTTCTCCCCTTCCATTTTGGCTTGAAAAATAAACTACTTATAAAGATGACGAGACTGAAAACAGGGTAAAGCAACATTTGCGGAAAGGCAACTAATGTTTCCATTCTGCTCATCCGAATGGAAAACACACTTCTCATGCTCAAGATTTCAACCAATACCTTTATCATTAAAAAATAGGCACACATCAAATGCAACGACGGCTTAAATAACCCCACCAAAGCGAGCACATGCATTGCGCTTATGAGAGCGAACAACAGATGGAAAAAAGTGGATTTTGTATATGGAAGTTTCGCTGTTTTTCCGGCCCAACGCAATCGTTGGGAAATCGCTTCAACCCAAGAAGAAACAGGAGTGATTTCAACTACACCAAAACTTTCCCAGCACACATCAAACGAACCATTTTTCTTCAAAACATGACTTAACAAAAACATGTCATCACCGCTTGAAACCGATCGATGAGATTCAATATTTTCCAGGAATAATTTCCGTTTAAAAACGAGATTAGCCCCGTTGCACATCATGGGTCTTTTCAATCTCGCTGTGCTCCATGTCAATAGCTGTAGGTATATCCATTCCACGGATTGAAGCGCGTTCAAAATACCTTCTCCAGATTTCATTCTTACTGGAAGTATGACCATGTCGGTCTTTAAAGAAGATCGAAATCGTAGAAATTCCTCAACCTGAAAATCCTTCAATTCAACATCTGCATCGAGCGTCCAAATATATTCTGTCTTCGCACTGTTGACCCCTAACTCTAAGGCTGCTTTTTTTCCTTTTAAATCTTCTGAAAGGTTTAAAAGTCGAAGGTTTGAAATGCCGCATTCCGAGAGAAAAGCCGATGAAGAATCGGTCGAATGATCATTCACAAAAATTATTTCCTCCACATTCTTCGAAACAATTTCTAGGGAATGAACAAAAGCTATGAGCGAAGGCTCAACCGATTCAGGCTTTCCGAGAATATGCCGAAAGGGAACAACGATCGTTATTTTGGAAGAAGTGTCTTTCATGAAACAGATTACCTTTGAACCTCAAAGTAAATTCATTTGAGCACAAAAGAACGAATCATTTTAGGAATTGACCCTGGCACAAGTATTTTAGGATACGGTGTTATTCGAGTTGAAGATAAAAAAATGACTCTATTGACGATGGATGTTGTTCGCATGGACAAGATTTCTGATCACGCCCTAAAGCTTGAAAAAATATTCACCCGATGCGTAGAAATCATTGAAGAGTTCCATCCAGATGAATTAGCCATTGAGGCACCCTTCTTCGGAAAGAACGTTCAATCCATGTTGAAATTAGGAAGAGCTCAAGGAGTTGCTATTGCTGCGGCCCTTAGCCATAAGCTTTCCGTTGTGGAGTATGCTCCTCGAAAAATAAAGCAGAGTATAACTGGAAATGGAAATGCATCGAAGGAGCAAGTTGCTGCAATGCTTCAGCAGATACTAAAAATCAATCAAGCCGACATGCCCAAGAAGATGGATGCTACGGACGGTCTTGCAGCGGCGGTCTGCCATTATTTTCAGACAAGTTCACCCCTTGCAGCAAAGGGCAACTACAAAAGTTGGGACTCTTTCTTAAAGAATAATCCAGACCGCATTCGGTAGATTTATTCAACAAGCAGTTCTTCAATAATCCGAAATTATTAATCTTGTTTGTTCAAGGGCTATTCCCTATTTTTGAACGAATGCTAAACCGCGCCTTAATTACACTGTTACTTCTTTGCACAACGAAATTGCAATCATTTGCACAAGTGCTTGGGGTTCCTTTGTATTCGTGGGATTTTGCTGGGGGGCTTCCGGCAACATGGACCAACGGCAGCACTTCAAACATTGGCGTATGGGAATATCGCGGTCCGAATACTGTTCCCAGCAATGCCATTACCTCTCGAGGTTCGTGCGCAGGAGGAAGTTCAGCATTTAACTCGTTAACCCAAAGCAACGGGTTCATGATTTTCGATTCGAATTACTGGGACGACAACGACAACCAATGCGGTGGCTTTGGAACCGGGCCTGATCCAGGACCTCATACGGCATGGCTCATTTCAAATTCTTTTTCATTGACTGGAGTAACCGGGGCAGTTGTTACTTATCAGCAACAATTCAGAAATTACAGCTCAACCATAAAGGTTCAGTATTCCATTAACAATGGAACAAGCTGGGTAGATATGCTTACGCAGACTGACTTCCCCGGCGCTACTGCTGAGTGGAAGTCAGCCACCTTCCCAGCCGGTGCTATAGGACAAACAAACGTCAAACTACGATTTCTATATTCTGGAAGCTATTACCACTGGGCCATTGATGACATCACCGTCTTCAAACCCAGTATCAACAACCTTTCAATAAATAACACGAGGTATACAACCTTCGGAAACACCTCACCTGTTCCTCCGAATGATTTTCATGATTTACCCTACGATCGTTACCCAAAAACGATGATTGTTCCATTTAAGTTCAATGCAAAAGCAACGAACATTGGAAGCGCAACGCAAACGGCAACCAACCTTAACGTTAAGGTCCTTAATGCAGCGAACACTGCCCTTTACAATCAAACCACTGCAAACACCAATGTTGTGGCTGGTGCAACTGGAAACTATACATTAACCACAGGATTCACACCGAGCGTCACGACTGGATATTTCAGAATAGCTTATCAAATCAATCAAACACAAACCGACGAAGCTCCTTCGAACAACAGGGACACACTGGACTACTTCATAACGGATTACCAATACGCGCGTGACGAAGGTCCCATGGAAGACGAGTTTACACCAAGCGCGCTATACGCAGGCCAAACATACCAAGTAGGGAATATTTTCGAAGGAGCATCCAACACCATAAAGTGTACTTCAATCGCTGTAGCCGTTGGTCCGGGAACAACAATAGGCACAACCATTCAGGCAAAAATTTACAAAAATGATTTCACTGATTTACAAGCAACCTCCGTTGTTTACACTGTGAATGCGTGGGACATTAATGCTATTGGACAGCAGCGATTAATCACTCTGCAGCTTCAAACTCCACTTACACTATTCAACGACAGCGTATATATTGTTATGGTAGGAAATACAGTTGGGACAGAAGCTTTCAAAGTTTGCAGAAGTGGCGCAGCAATAGATCAAACTAGTTTTGTGCGTTACCCTGAAAGCAATGGACTTTTCTTCATGGCGAAAATGCCTGTGGTCCGAATGAATCTTTTCACCTTGGCACAAACACCAGGCTGTATGAATCCGCTTGCAAACAATTACCTTGCTTCCGCAACAATTGACGACGGATCATGCGACATTCCAGGTTGCATATACCCCTCTTCGCCAAACTACAACCCGAATGCGACTTGGTATGACGGTTCGTGCTTAGTAAGCGGCTGTACAATTCCAACAGCATGTAATTATTCTCCGATAGCAACCGTCAATGATGGCTCATGTATTCTTCCCATTACATACTACGCCGATTCCGATTCTGACACTTTTGGAAATTTGAATTCACCACTCGCTTCATGTACACAGCCAATTGGATATGTAACGAATTCTACCGACTGTAACGATAACAATAGCGCTATTCGACCTACTGCTACTGAGATCTGTAACACGTTTGATGATGATTGCGATGGACTTATCAACGAAGGAATAACCTTCATTACCTATTACGCAGATAACGATGGAGATGGATTTGGAAATCCGAATGCAAGTTTAAGCGCCTGCACCCCTCCCTCTGGATACGTCACAAATAACGGTGATTGCAACGATGCAAATGCAATAGTAAAACCTGGTGCTGTCGAATTGTGCAACCTTATCGACGACAATTGCAACGGTCAAGTTAACGAAGGTCTGGTGTTCGCGAATTACTATATCGATACTGACCAAGACGGATTCGGCGCCGGAACAGCGACCAATTCATGCACACCCATTTTCGGAAATTATGTAACAAACAACTTGGATTGCAACAACAACAACGCGAACATTCGACCTAATGCGGCTGAAATATGTAATTCGATTGACGACAACTGCAACAATCTTATAGATGACGGCCTTACTTTCATAAATTACTATATCGATACAGATGGAGATGGGTTCGGAGCGGGAGTGGCAACAAACGCTTGCGTTAACCCTGGTTCAGGATACTCCACCAGCAATACAGATTGCAACAACACGAACGCTGCTATTCGCCCGAGTGCATCTGAAGTTTGCAATGGAATCGACGACAATTGTAACAACTCAATTGATGAGGGTCTCCAATTTTCAAACTACTATTTAGATGTGGACAATGACGGTTACTACCTTTCAATCTTAAACGCTTGCATTTCTCCAGGCGTCAATTATAGTTTGACCAGCATTGCGTTAGGAGATTGTAATGACAACAATTTCAACATCAATGCTGGAGCAACTGAAATTTGTGGAAATGGAATAGATGAGAATTGCAATGGAATAGACCCCGTATGTATTGTTCCTGGTTGCACAAACCCTATTGCTACCAACTTTAATCCAAATGCGAATCAAGAAAACGGTTCGTGTATAATCGCTGGGTGCATTGACCCTAATGCTGACAACTTCAATCCTCAAGCAAATAGCAGTGACAACTCTTGTGTCTATTACGGTTGTATTGATCCTTTTGCCTATAACTTCGACCCAACTGCAAACACCAATGATTTCAGTTGCGAATACAACAGCGCCGCAATTTCGGTTTCTGATCTTTCTGTTTGCCGCAACGAAACAATCACTGTTTACAATCAAACGTTGTTTGGTGCAAATGATTCTTGTGTGATCAACTTCGGAGATGGAACCATTGTTAATACTTGTAATTCAAGTTACCTACATAGCTACCTCTTTCCCGGAGATTATGTTGTTGAGTTTATCTATTTCCAAGGAAGCACCTCGTCATTTGCTTCATCAGAACCAATATCGGTAAATCAACTTCCTGACACCGCCTCAATCTCATTAAACTTTCCTGAATTGAGTTTGAACTTCAATCAGATCGACACATTTCAGTGGATCTTCAATGGGGTTGAAACCGATATATCTGAGGTTTCTTTTAATGCTTCTTCCGGCTACACTACAGATGGATTTTACAGCGTTCGGTTAAGAAATGAATTCAGTTGTGAAACCTATACCGACTCAATCTACTTCGTACTTCCCACTTATACCTACAATCAAGCAAATGCCTGCGGTCCGAACGATGTCTTTTTCGAAAACTCTACCGATGCAAGCCAAACGCTCGACTGTCATTTCGAAAACTCGAACCTTCCGGGAAATAACTTTCCGTCACCCTACACCTACTCCATGGGTGCTCCAGAGAACTTCACTGTTTCTCAAGTTTGCTACGCATTTGGTAACAACTATTACTCAATAAACAATTACACTATCGAATCTTATGACATTCCAGTTGCCCCTATTTTATCCTATGGATCTGGTGTCGTTCAGGTGACCAACAACAATGGCAATCAAATTCAATGGTTTCTAAATGGAGATGCACTCAACAATGACCCTTCTGACCAAAGTGTAAGCACATTCATCAACAACAATTTCCAAAATGGAAACTATTCGGCTGTTTATACGAATGAATACGGTTGCACCTCTGACACGGGTTATTTCTTCGTCCTTGAAATAAATGCCACATCAACAGAAAGCGCAGGTTGCTACCCTTTAAGTACAACGATTGTAAATAACACTTCAACGAACGCAGGGATTCAATGTGAAATTTTAATTCCAGGAATGGACTACACCCCTATTGTCGGAAGTTTCTACTACACATTTCTTGATCCAGGAGTTTACGAACCAATCATCTATTGTTACTCTGGAAGCAACTCTAATACATACACGCTCGACCCAATAACTGTTTACGATCATCCGATATCCCCGCAACTTTCATCGGTATACGGACAAGTTACCCTTTTGAATAATTCTGCAGACAACTTGGTACAATGGAATTTAGATGGAAACGTTTTGAATGAATCGGCCGATTCTATTTCAACCTACATCAATGGAATTTATGACAATGGATATTACTCTGCAACCTACACGGATTCGAATGGGTGTTCAACAACAAGCGACCCATTGTTGGTCATTCAGCCAAGATATGAATTGATCTCTAGCCCGGGATGTAGTCCTGTAACAGCAACTCTTTCTAATACTACAGACCCGATAGATGGATTAACATGCGTGATTAATGATGGCCTTGGCGGTCAGAATATTCCGTTTAACCTATCTGTTGATTTAACATACTTCAATGCGGGTAGCTTCGCCCCTGAAATGACTTGCTCTGTTGGTAGTGCTTTCGGCACTTACACAGATACAATCATCCAAGTTTATCCAGACCCTGTTCCATCGATTCTTAACTACAGCAATGGTTTAATCACAGCAACAGATTTACCTGCCTCGAGTTCTATTTCCTGGACCCTAAACGGCAATGCGTTAAATTTGAATACAAACCCGCTCAACATTGGCCTAAGCCAGATAAGCGGTTATTTCTATGGGACTATCACCAATGAGTTCGGTTGCACTTCGAACACCGACAGCCTATTGCAAATATTCCCTTCATTTAACCTCAGTGCAACGGAAGGATGCGGACCTTTGAGCATTCAAGCGAACAATACCACACCCTCATTTGACGGAATGTCTTGCGTTCTTCAATCCAATGGAATTGATTACCCCATTGACACCTCCGTCTCATTGAACTACACTACCGAAGGAGCATACAGCACTTCGTTAACTTGTTCTTTAGATGGTTCCCTTTTCACCTTTGCAGGGCCAACTGTAACTGTATTTCCAAACGCGCAAACCCCAATCCTCTCGTCGGCCTACGGAGCGGTCTTGTGTTCTAACTGCATAGGTATTTCCACCCAATATTACTTAGACGGTATTGCCTTTGCTCAGGGCACAACAGCAATAAGCACGTTGGAAGGTGGTATCTATCAAAATGGTAATTACACCGCACAATCAACTTCTTCCCAAGGATGTACATC
>JBILTL010000039.1:0-16980 GCA_044371535.1 Flavobacteriales bacterium
AATGGATCTTTTCTGTTTAAGAAACTGTATCCGTAACGAATGGCTCTGCGTAAGATTCTTCGAATCACATATCCCGCTCCACCGCTTGCAGGAAGTTGTCCGTCTGCAATGGTGAACGATACCGCGCGAACGTGGTCTGCAATCACGCGAATAGCAATGTCTTGTTTGGAATCGGTGCGTGTATAAGCTACTCCAGATGTTTTACAAATACGATCGATGAGTGGAGAAAAGACATCGGTGTCGTAGTTCGACTGTTTGCCTTGCATAGCAACGCACAAACGTTCGAAGCCCATTCCGGTGTCTACGTGTTTGTTTGGAAGAGGCTCTAGCTCTCCGCTTGCTTTGCGATTGAATTGCATGAACACGTTGTTCCAAATTTCAATCACTTGCGGATGGCTATCGTTCACCAATATTTTTCCATCAACTTTCGCACGCTCTTCGTCGGTACGTATGTCAATGTGAATTTCGCTACACGGACCGCAAGGACCCGTTTCGCCCATTTCCCAAAAATTATCTTTTTTATTTCCTTTTAAAATTCTGTCTTCCGCAATGCAGCGTTTCCAAATGTCGAAAGCTTCTTGGTCGAATTCCAATCCTTCCTTTTCATCGCCTTCGAAAACCGTAACGTACAATCTGTCTTTTGGAAGCTTGTACACTTCAGTCAATAATTCCCATGCCCAAGTGATAGCCTCTTCCTTGAAGTAATCTCCGAACGACCAATTGCCCAGCATCTCGAACATGGTGTGGTGGTAGGTGTCTACGCCCACCTCTTCCAAGTCGTTGTGCTTTCCGCTCACACGCAGACACTTCTGAGAGTTCGCAATGCGCTTGTGTTCTATGGTGCCGTGGCCAAGAAATAAATCTTTGAACTGATTCATTCCCGCGTTGGTGAACATAAGCGTTGGATCGCCCTTCACCACAATGGGTGCCGACGAAACAATGTGGTGACCCTTCGATTTGAAAAAGTCTAAAAAAGTTTGGCGAATCTCTTGAGCTGTCATCATGCGCGCAAATTTACATCTCACAAGGGAAGAAGCGATTAAAAAAAGTAACGTAAATTCGCAAAGCATGAAGAAATTCAAGTCTAAATACTTTTTCAATCCGAACACCCTCAACTATGAGGCAATTACGTATACCATACGTGATTATGCATGGATTGTAACACGTTACGTGTTAGCGGGTGTTGTGTTAGGTGGAATAGGTATTGTACTTTACGCGTCGTTCTTCAAAGACCCCGAGACCAATCAGCTCGAGAAAAAAATTGATTATCTCGAATCTCAAATTGAAACGTTCAATCGAAAGATTGATACTCTTGAATTATTCGCAGGAGATTTGGAACGAAGAGACGAAACGGTATACCGTTCCATCTTTGGTGCGGAGCCTTATGTCCGCAAGTTCTCTGGGCTTTCTACAAAAACAAACAACGACTTCGCATCGGATAGAGACGTGGAAGAAACCATGTATCGCATTCGGAAATTGCAAGAGATGTTTGTCACTCAAAGCAAATCTTACGAAGAGATATTCTCTTTGGCGCGCGGACAAGATGCCATGCTTCAAAGTATCCCGGCCATTCAGCCGGTTTCGAACAAAGACTTGGAGCGAATCTCTTCGGGATTCGGATACCGCATTCATCCGATTTACAAAGTGGCGAAACTTCACGCAGGTTTGGATTTCGCGGCAGATATTGGAACTGAAATTTATGCCACCGGAGATGGAATTGTTGAAAAAACGGAAAGTGTATTAACGGGGTATGGAAATAGCGTTGTAATCCAACATGGATACGGGTTTCAGACTCGCTATGGTCACATGAGCAAAATTCTCATTGCGCAAGGCCAAAATGTCAAAAGAGGCCAATTGATAGGGCTTGTAGGGAATACGGGGTCTTCTACCGGTCCTCACCTCCATTATGAAGTTATTAGAAACGGTGAAAAAGTAGATCCGGCGTTTTACTTTTACAACGACATTACGCCAGAGCAATACGAAGAGGTATTGCAGCGTGCTGCCAACGCCAACCAAAGTTTCGACTAATTATGTCTAAGACCTTCGAAATAGAAAAGATCTACTTCAGTATTTCTGAAGTTGCCGAGATGTTTGATGTGAATGCTTCTCTTCTACGTTTTTGGGAAAAGGAATTTCCGCAATTGCAACCGCGCAAAAACGGAAAAGGAAATCGCATGTACTCGAAGAAAGACATTGAGTTGTTCAAGAAGATTCACGAGTTGGTTCGTGTGCAAGGATTCACGTTGGAAGGCGCGAAGAACGCGCTTCGTCAGAAAGTAAACGAGACCGACGGGGCAGCTATTCAAGCGCGTTTAATTCGCGTTCGTTCGGAATTAGTGAGCATTTTAAGCAGTTTGTAAAAACAAACGAACGCATGGCTTGTTTCTAAGTCATGTTATCTGAAACAGACATTGATCGAATCATAGAAATGGCGTGGGAAGACCGCACGCCATTCGACGCTATTACCGCGCAGTTCGGCATTAGCGAAGCCGAAGTCATTGCGCTCATGCGCAAAGAAATGAAGGCCACTTCCTTCCGCATGTGGCGCGCCCGTGTGCAAGGCAGAGCAACGAAGCACGTTATGCTTCGCACAGAATCGCTGAACGACGACAGTCGCTTCAAATGCACCCGCCAGCGAAGCGTTTCCAACAATAAAATTTCCAAAAGGAAATGAAGATAGGCCTGGTCTTTCCGCACCAACTTTTCGAAGAGCACGAAATCTTCCGTTCGTGCAATTGTCTTTTGCTTATTGAAGAGCCTCTCTTTTTTTCCCAATACCCCTTCCACAAGAAAAAAATAATCTTGCATCGCGCAAGCATGAAAGCCTTTCTGGAAGAGCAGTCCAGAACTTCTTCCAACTGGAAATACCTTTCACACCACGAAGCCTCTTCCCTTCAAATTGAAAATGAATTGAAGTCTTTGGGTACGAAGGAATTGTTGTGGATCGACACGGTCGATTTCAACCTAGAAAAAAAAATAAACAAGTGGGCGCAACGATTAAGTCTTGCGACCAAGCGATTCGATTCGCCGAATTTTTACAACACAGAAGAAGAGTTGAAGGCGTACTTCAGCAAGAAAAAATTCTTCTTGAATGACTTTTACATTCACGAAAGAAAGAAGCGTCAGGTGCTGTTAGAGCCCTCTGGAGAGCCTGTTGGCGGCAAGTGGACCTTCGATACCGATAACCGAGCGAAAGCCCCGAAGGGCATGCAGTTTCCAACGCCATACGCTTCAACAAGAAATGAATTTGTGATTGAAGCAACGGCCTACGTAGAAGCGCATTTCGGAAATCACGTGGGCACTTCCGTGAACTTCATTTACGCCGTTACAAGAAGCGAAGCGAAAGCTGCCTTGCACTATTTCATTCAACATAAAATAAATGAATACGGAACGTACCAAGATGCCATTGTGCCGCAGGAAGCGTGGCTCTTTCATTCCGTCATTTCTCCATACTTGAACATTGGACTGCTTACTCCGCAAGAGTGTGTGCAAGCAGCGTTAGATTCAAATGCTGGGATGAATAATGTGGAAGGATTCGTGCGTCAGATCTTGGGTTGGCGCGAGTTCATTCGTGCGGTGTATGTGTTGAAAGGCGTGGAAGAACGCAATTCGAATTTCTTTCAACACAACCGAAAATTACCGGACGGATTTTGGGAAGGAGAAACCGGTATTCGTCCAATTGACGACTGTTTGAAAGGACTTCGCGAGAATGCGTATTCGCATCACATAGAACGCTTGATGTTGTTGGGGAATTTCATGTTGTTGAGCGAAGTTCATCCGCATGAGGTTTACGAATGGTTCATGACCTACTACATAGATGCTTACGATTGGGTGATGGTTCCGAATGTTTACGGCATGTCGCAGTTTGCAGATGGCGGCCTCATGAGCACAAAGCCTTATATGAGTGGCTCGAATTATATTTTCAAAATGAGCAATTACAAAAAGGGCGAACCGTGGGAGAAGTTCTGGGATGCACTCTTTTGGAATTTCATTGAACGAAATACCCCCTTTCTTTCGCGTAATTATCGCTTGAGCATGATGGTGGCATTGCTGAACAAAATGGACGGGCAAAAAAAACAAGGGCACATGGCCCTTGCTCAATCTTTTTTGAATAAAGAAGCTTAAGATCCGCAGTAAAGACAGCCTTCGTCTGCGTCTTCCATTTCGCCTGTGCCGTGCACCAGACGCTTCACTTCGTTTTCTACATCTGCTTCAGACCAGGTAGGGTTTACGGCCTTAATGCGTGCTTTTAAAAATAGGTATTCGTTCGATTCCATATGATGTTGTTTTTGGTAAAAGGAAGTTACAAAGGTGAATATGAAGCCCGTGTTAAGTCGAATTGACTTACTAACACAGCTCGGTTCACGGACACCTATTTGCTGATTATCAGCGAAAAAACCCGTGGATAATCCGTTATGGAAATGAAATATCTGCCGTTTGGTAAATCCGAAATGTCGAGATCAGTATCATGACGAATTCTTGCTTTCTTCACCAATTTTCCTTCGCTGTTCCTGACTTCTAGGCAAAGCGATTTTTTTGGAGCTTGAATGTGAACGATATCTTTGGCGGGGTTCGGGAAAATGCGAATGTCTGAAGATTCAGAGAGCACGTTATTTCCAGAAAGGTAGTCTCCGAGAACAGGAGTCAAATCGAATTTGTGCAGCTTCTGTTGATTGGTAATAAAACTTTGGCTGAAGTATTCATTGGTGAGATATACGTCTATTCCGTTGGTGGTTGCAACCCCTTCCACTTGATGAAAATTCAGAGACGGATTTATTTTTTGTTGGAAGGAAGAGAAGAAGTCTGTTCCTACAAAATCGAATAAGAGATACATGAACGGTTGCAGCAACGAAGAATACCCGGAAAGGATAACGAGTCTTTTGTTTGGAAGATAAGTTGCTCCTGTAATGAGTCCGTTTACTGCAGAAGAATCCTTTCGATGCGCCAGATAATTTCCTGGAACGTTCGGCACGCTGTAACACACGGTAGACAGGTTGTTCCAATTTTTTGTGAAGAGAAATAGGCTGTCTGTTCCCGCTATGAAGGCCTCGCAATCGAAGGCTGTGCTTTGGTTGGAAGGAGTGAAATCAATTTGGTCTTCGTAAGCAAAAGCAATGGTATCTATTGCTGGCGTGCCTTCGAGAAGTGATGATTTTTCAATTCGAAGAATATGCAGATCAGTTCTATTACCTGCGTTGTTTCCAAAATCTCCGACATATAAATACAAGCTGTCTTGTGTGATTTCTTCCCAATCGAGATTGGAGGTTCCATTCAATGAAAAAGTCTGAAGAACGGCGCCATTCAACGTGTCTATGACATAGAGCTGCTCATCTGAATTGTCGTTGTGTGTAACAAGACCTTGCTGAAAGCGAGTGATACCTGAGGTTTCAAGCAGTTCGGCAGGCAACTGCACAGAATACACCGGAGACAATGTTACGGTTGGAAGGTTGGGTTGTGCGACAACTGCCTCACAAATACTTTGCAATAAAAAGATAAGAATAATTCTTGCAAGAGACTTCATTTATCAAAGTTAAGTTAAAAGCAATGATGTAAATTGTAACCTCAAAATTGAAAGCTATGAAACGAATTGAATCGTTCGAAGAATATAAATCGGTATACGCCGAAAGCATTGCCAACCCCGATAAATTTTGGGGTGAAATAGCTGAATCTTTTTCATGGAAAAAGAAATGGGACACTGTTCTCTCTGGAACATTCGAAGACGCGCGCACCCGCTGGTTCGACGGAGGTGAATTGAACATTACCGAGAATTTATTGGACAGGCATTTGGCTGAAAAAGGAAATGAAACTGCGCTCATTTGGGAACCGAATGAACATTCGGTTCAAGATCGTTCTTTCACTTATAACGAACTTCATAAGGAAGTTTGTATCGCTGCAGAAATGCTTCGCAACATGGGTGTTCAAAAAGGAGATCGTGTTTGTATTTACATGAGCATGGTTCCGGAATTGGTGTTTAGTGTTTTGGCATGCGCCCGCATTGGGGCGGTGCATTCGGTGATTTTCGGTGGGTTCAGTGCTAAGAGTATTGCAGATCGCGTTGACGACGCCGAAGCCGATTTCGTGATAACCATGGACGGTGGGCTTCGCGGAAACAAAACCATTCCTTTGAAATCAGTTGTTGACGAAGCATTGACTTCAACAAGAAAAATAAAAAACGTTTTGGTCTTCAACTACCTCAACCTTTCAGCCGAAAAAAAAGAAATCGATATCGATTGGAATGAGTTGAAAGGACGTGTTCTTTCCACCAATAATTACATGAAGCCCGGAGAAACGCTTCAGTCGGAAGATCCTTTGTTCATCTTGTATACAAGCGGTTCCACAGGCAAACCCAAAGGCGTTGTGCACAGCACCGCAGGATACATGGTGTGGACAGCTTATACTTTTTTGAATGTGTTTCAATATCAGAAAGGCGACATTCATTTTTGTACAGCCGATATTGGATGGGTTACAGGACATAGCTATTTAATTTATGGACCACTTCTGAATGGTGCGACTTCATTGATGTTTGAAGGCATACCTACTTATCCAGATGCTGGAAGATTTTGGGACATTGTGGCGAAACACAAGGTGAGTATTTTCTACACCGCGCCCACAGCCATTCGCAGTTTAATGTCGGCAGGTGATGAATTTTTAGAAGGAAAAGATTTGTCTTCGTTGCGCATACTCGGAAGCGTTGGCGAACCTATTAATGAAGAAGCTTGGAATTGGTATCACGATAAAATTGGAAAAGGAAACTGTCCGATTGTCGATACCTTCTGGCAAACAGAAACCGGTGGTGTAATGATTTCAAGTTTGGCCGGTGTAACACCGTCTAAGCCTGTGTTTGCCACATTGCCTATGCCGGGGGTACTTCCTGTTTTGTTAGACGATAAAGGGAATGAAATTCTTGAAAACGATTTAACTGGAAATCTTTGTTTCAAGCAATCATGGCCTTCTATGATTCGCACCACCTATGGCGATCACGCGCGCTGTATTTTGAATTATTTCAGCACCTATAAAAATTATTACTTCACGGGTGACGGCGCATACAGAGATGCAAACGGTATGTATCGCTTGGCAGGAAGAGTGGATGATGTGTTGAATGTAAGCGGACATCGCATTGGAACGGCTGAAGTGGAGAACGCTATAAATCACACGCACGGTGTTATTGAAAGCGCGGTAGTTGGTTATCCGCATGACATCAAGGGACAAGGGATATATGCTTTTGTGATATGTGGGGAACAAGATGCTTCGAAAGATGTTACACAAGATGCTTCGAAAGATGTTTCACAAGATGCTTCGAAAGATGTTTCACAAGATTCTTCGAAAGATGTTTCACAAGATTCTTCGAAAGATGTTTCACAAGACGCTTCGCGAGATTCTGCGAAAGGGCATGAGCAGGAGATGGTTTATTCGATTATGAAGACCGTAAGTGAGCAGATTGGGGCGATAGCGAAGCCCGATAAAATTGTGATTGTAAGTGGACTTCCGAAGACGAGAAGTGGGAAAATTATGCGTCGTATTTTGCGCAAAATTGCAGAGGGAGAATTCGATGCCATTGGCGATACAACCACTTTGCTTGACCCGAGCGTTGTTCAAGAAATTATTTACAAAACTAAATAGTTTTTTGTCTTTTCGAAACTTTTGTAAGTTTGCGATATGAGGCGAAGGTTATTCTCAACGGAAAAGAAGAGCAGTTCAATTTTAATTATTGGTGCACTTATCCCGAGTTCGGGATTGTTCGTGGTAAATAGTCTTTTTTTAAACTCGAGTAACAACAGCGAAATTCTGTTGCTTTACTTTCAATCGGTTCTTGCCGTTGTTTTCGGCGCCGTGTTCTTTGCTCCGGCATGGGGACGCATGCCTTTGAAAACGGAAGGTGAATTTATTCCTTATCGATTTATTGGAAGAGGTGCCGTTTCGTTGGCGCGCTTTCGCGGACTTTATCTCGGCTTGTTAATCTTGCCCCTTGCCATGGCAGTTATTATTCCACCGTTATCTGAATGTTTATTTATCGACTCTGAAAGTCAAAAGAGATTTACAATCTTCACATTTGTTGTTCTAACATTAAACATCTTTTTCAATTCGCTAAAAAATCGCATTCGTATAGATTCGGTTATTGGTTTCGCCACCGTATTTGTAGCGATTTGTTATCTTATGTTTCAAATTTTCATTGGTGAAAATCATACCGTTCAAATTCCAAATCACATTTCCGTTTGGGTAAATAACATTCATTTCCAACCACTATTGTTGTCTATTATTTTACTCTGGTGGTTTGCATTAATTGTTGACTTACCGGATATGCGCGGACAGCTGTTGCTCACGTTAAAAAATGGAAAAAAATCAAGAAGAATAATAATTATCGCAATACTCATTGCCTATTTCATTCAAAGCATACTTCTCTCTTTTCCGTTGTTGTATCCCACTGAAAACAATTGGAGCTGGATAAGCAATTTGTTTATCGTTTTTATTGTGATTAATGCGTTTCAAGCAATGTTCAGCACGAATCACTGGACGGCTAGTTTAATCTATGCTGGTGTTATTAGACCTATGTTATCCAACGACAACAACGAAAGAACCTTCGGTATAATAACGATGTTTCTTGGAATAGGAATTTCAGCATTGTGGTTAGCAATGGGTAAATCAACGGCAGAACTTTTCGGAACAATTTTTCTGTTCACTGCCGGTGTTGGGCCTGTCTTTATCGTTCGTTGGTTTTGGTCGAAAGTGAATGCGCAAACTGTTCTTTCGGCCATGATTGGCGCACCGCTCATTTGGATCCTCTGGCTACTCGTTAAGCAAACAGGCATGTATCCATTCCTCATGCAACAACTCGGAATTTCAGAAGCGTTCATTGACATTTTAATTCCAGGATTATTAAACACTGTCGTCTGGTTAATCACCCTTGTGCTAACAAACAACAAGGAAGAAGAAGTCTACGCGAAAAATTGGATTAAAGAAGTGGGAATCTTGAATGAATTCAAGAGCAGAAAGAATTGGCTTTTATTCATTGGTCTATCACTTCTTTCAGGATTGATTTTGTTCGGTCCTTCGTTGGTTTTTGGGAAATAAAAAACCGATAATTACAGGTGGTATTCACAAACTTAAACGTGTGACTTCAAAACTAAACGATGCTTGGGTAGGATGAAGTTGAAAAAACACCTACTTCCTATTGAACATTAAAATAAAATCAATCATCTTTGCGCCCACAAAAACAAACATATGAGCAGCAAAAAATCACTTCTTTTTTATTTCATGTTTTTTACCGCATTCATCCTTGCGGGGTGCAGAAAAGATGAATTAGATAACAAGCCAATTCAATCGATAAAAATTGCTGCTTTGTATTCTGAAACAGGTGAGATTGCCTACTTAGGCCTTAGCTCAAGAGCAGCGATTCAAATTGCTGTAAATGAAATTAACAATGATTTTTCTCAAAGAGACATTCCTTTCAGATTCGATTTAGAAGTGTACAACACTCAATTAAATCCACAACTTGCGGTAAGCGCAATGGAGTCAATCGCAAATAGTGGTTGTAAAATCGTTGTTGGTCCTCAAACGAGTGCGGAACTTGAAGAAGTAAAAGCAATAGCGGATAGCCTAGGAATTCTTGTTATTAGCCCATCAAGCACAGCTAGCTCTCTTTCCATTCCCAATGATATGATTTTTAGATTTGCTCCAGGTGATCAAATCGCCGGACAGGCATTAGCCAATACCATGACTCAGCAAGGAAAACAGGCAATAATTGCTATTTCTAGAAATGATATTGGTAGTCTTGGTTTAAGAGATGCTGTAACGAATTATTTCACCGCTTCAGGTGGACAAGTAATTACCGGAGATACTTTCGATGGAACCACAACCGATTTCACACAAGTGTTGGCAAATGTAAAAAGCCAAATTTTGAATTTATCTTCCACCTATTCAAGCAATCAGATTGGTGTGATTACCACTTCATTTGACGAGTCTATTGCCTTATTCAATCAAGCTGCAAGCGACCCTGTATTGTACAGTGTGGACTGGTATGGCGGAGATGGATTTTTTAGAAACCAATCCTTATTATCAAACACATTGGCCTCTCAATTCGCTGTAAATTCTAATTTCTTCAGTCTTGGTTTTAGCCTTCCTGAAGGAAATAGCAGTCAATACGCTAGTCTAATTTCTCAAATTTACTCAATGAGTGGTTTCGAAGCTGACGCCCTTACACTTTGCTCTTATGACATTATGAATGTCATAGGAAAAATGATTGAGGGAAATTGCGGAGTTCCATCAGGAGCTCAGAATTTAAAAGATAAATTCTTTGAGATTGCTGTTCAACACAATGGCGTTACAGGAATAACAGCCCTGAACGAAAACGGTGATAGAGAAAATGGGATTTTCGATTATTGGGGAGTGCAGGACAATGGGGGATCTTTCCAATGGTATTTCATCGGGAAATCGGAATAACATCTCAATCATTTCCATAAGGAGCAAAAAAAGAAATCAATAATTTGGATAACCTTTTGCTTGGTTTATCGGCATTAGACATTACTCTTCTAATCTTGATATTGACCATATCCGGATTTATTTTCGGAGTTATCGGTTTCGGCTATGGATTATTTGGTGTTTTTGCGCTCTGGATAATGGACGCTCAAAAAGTAATTCCAACTCTTTTGATAATGTCCATTTGCAATCAATTTCTAAGTCTTGCAAAACTGCGGAAAAATCAAATTCCCATTCGAGAATGGTGGCCTTATGGCCCTGCTTCATTTATCGTCGGAGGAATTCTCGGAGTGCCAATAGGCTTGTATTTACTGATACATTTGAATCCATTTGCATTCGATGAATTAATTGGCCTCATGTTGTTCATCTATTCTCTTTGGATGATATTCAAAAAAAAATTGTCCACTTGGCCTGCCAATAATTTGAAGCTAAATATTTTCATTGGATTTATTGGCGGCATCGTGGGGGGATTGATTGCTGTGCCTGGTTTAATGGTAGTGGTTTGGGCCATGCACGCGGGCATAACAAAAGAGAGGCAGAGAGCCATTGTTCAGCCTTTCGTGCTAACCATGCAAATTATTACGGTTATAGAATATGCCTTAAGCGGAAAGGGAATTAGCAATGACCTCCTTTTGTTGAA
Source organism: Flavobacteriales bacterium (assembly GCA_044371535.1). Classification (GTDB taxonomy): domain Bacteria; phylum Bacteroidota; class Bacteroidia; order Flavobacteriales_D; family Sanyastnellaceae; genus CAIZGX01. The sequence goes on from JBILTL010000039.1 coordinate 11,114, forward strand.
CCTTTTTCTAATGCCTCTTGTTCTCGCATCAACACTATTGGGTGTTTGGGTATTTCAGCGGATTCAAGAAAGCATCTTTAGAAAACTAGTTCTTATCCTTTTGTTCCTCTCTGGAGTAAGTTTGATTTTTAAAGGAAGTCAGATTTTTCTTTGAACTTGGGGAAATAAAAAAACCAACGACGAAATCGTTGGCTTAATGAGTGGCGGAGAGAGAGGGATTCGAACCTTCACTAAAAACCCTTTATTTACAAGTGTTTCAGAAGACCCTTAATCCCTGACGCTCCGATTACGCTCGTCGTTTCATTTTCAATTAAAACGAAGATAGTACAAAATTTATAACCCGATAATAAATCCCTCTTTACAATCTCGCCAGTCCCTGATAATTAAAAATTCCCATTTCGAGTGAATATGTGAGGAGATGTGCTGAACGCTTGCAATTGGTTTTTCTTAGAATATTCTCGCGGTGTTTTTTAACGGTGCCACTTGCAATATTCAATTTGGAAGAAATTTCTTTGTTGGTAAACCCACGAATAATTAAGTCGATAATAATCTTTTCCTGGATTGAGAGTTCACTGGGCATTCGCTTTTTCTCTTTGAAGTAGTTTAACTTCTGTGCAGTAACAAGTGAATTGAAGAATATCTTTTTCTCATGTGCGCTAATCAAAGCCTTTTTTATCTGACCAGAGTCTGCCTCTTTGGGCAGGTAACCCAATGCCCCAACAGATATGGCTCTGTCTATCATGTAATCATTTGTAATCATGCTCAGGACAACCGCTGAAACTTTGGGGTACTTTTGTTTGATTACTTCAATGGTGCTGTCTCCAGATTTACCAGGCATATTAATATCCATAAGTACCACGTCGCAGGTTTCTTCTTTCAAAAAATCTAAAAACGATTGTCCGTCTGGAAAATCACCAACCACATGAAAGCGTTCCGCCCTGTCTTGGTTTAAAATTCTCTTAATGCCTTCGCGAGTTATGGTGTGATCATCTACCAGCGCTACTTTAATTGGAACTATCATTTTAAAGGAAGTTGAAGTTTAGTGCATGCGTACTGATCTAAGATACGATAAAATTCTATAGTCCCTTCCAATTGAAGGGTTCTATTTAAAATAGAAGAGCAACCCCGACCTTCATTGATTCTGGCTGTTTCTAAGAATTCTTTTTGGCTGAATGGTGCACCGTCGTGTGTAAAGACCACTTGAAATTTATCTTCATCGTTGTTTAACTCGCACTCAATGAATGTGGGTTTTCCATGCCGAATAATATTATTCAAGATTTCGTTGGTAATTCTATAGATAGCCAATTGCTTGGGTTGAGGGAAATTCAGATCATAGATCAATCGATTGAAAAAGTTAATTCGAATGTTAAATCCTAAGTCAGTAAGGTTTTGTTCGATGGCATTGATTAGACCTGACTCTTTGAAGTTCGTCGGATAAATCTGTGAAGAGTACTTTCTAACGTCTGCTATTAATTCATTTATCCTCTTGTAAATATTCACTCTTTCTTCAGATGAAATGTAAATGGGGTCATTTGCATCGATATCAGGTCGCAATTGTCTGTATAAGAAGCTCAATTGCGGACCGAAATCGTCGTGCAAATTATCTGCTAAAACCGATCTTTCTATTTCCTGAGTTTGAATAGCCGTTTCTCTTATTTGCTTACTATGCAACTCTCTTTCTTTTATTCCCTGTGCCATTCTTCGCAAGAGTAAAAAAGCCAATGCCGTAATTAAAACGGCAAAAGTACCAAGAGCTATTACGCAATAAACAACAATGGTACTTACACTATTCATTATAATTTACAAGAGAAGTATTGTTCTGAGATATTTTTCTCGCACGGCGGCTTTCAGCTAAAAAATAAATTGTAAAGAGTAAATTTCTTGAGATATTACCAAAGACTAGTAGATGGAGATAGAATTCAGACAAGAATACTCTTTCTTCATTAGATAATTTTAAATTATTCGTGCTCACAGGAATCATGGATGCTGTTTCAAATATAAAAAAACCAAGAATTGGAATAAGGAACAATTCTTTTTCCTTAAAAACTAAATAATCACTTAAAATAATCTTTATCGCAGCAATAGCTGCAAAAAAACAAACAAAAAATGACAGTAAAAAGGAATGAATTGAAGATAATTGATAAAATCCAAATTCGTAATTGTATAGACCATGCGACAACCAATAGAAAATTACTATAAAAACTATTAATACCTGTAATTTTCTATTAAAACCAGAGACATAAGCAATACAAAACAGCTCTCCAAAAATCGCCAAGTAATCGTAAATATTGAAAAGAAAGAGATTATTCTCTTTCTTCAAATGTAGATAAAAACTAGCAAAATCAATTACAATAGAAAGTACAGTAAAAGCAATTAAAAACTTCGATTCGCTCGATTTTTTTTGTCTACTCCATATAAAAAATGGAATTAATCCAGTGCTAATTGAAATGAATACTTCTATATCTAATAGTGACATTAAGAATTCAATAAATTTTTTGATGAGCAAATTTCTGGACATGGAATAGTCCTATCCACAATTACCCCCGCTGTCATATCATTTCCGTTTGCATCTACTCCAACCAAAACGAGTTGTTTATTCCCGTCTTTGTCTAAGGCGAAATACATACGAATTCCCATGCAGCCGGTTTGTCCGAGAATGGAGTTAACCAAGTTCTTTCCTACTGCAAGTGCAATGGTATCTCCAGTAGAGATTGTAGCTCGGTAATCGGCTGTCATTTTTGATCCTTCTGCAAGTGTAATCACTGCACCTTCGTTTCCTGTGAATGTCATATTATTAAATTTTATTGATTTCAGCTAAAATAGGAAAGTTCCAAACCGAACTGGTCCTACTCTTGTTGAAAAGGCAATTGAAATAGAATGAAAGGTTAGCAGGTATTTCAAAATCAGGATACAAGGTTTATTGATTTAGTGTTATTCATTGAAAGAGAATACGCCAAAAGACGTATGACAATTATGCCGTTTTGGCTTGAACAATTGATAATTCAATACGATTGGCGTTATAATAAGTGGGAACTTTCATTTGTACATTTTTAGAACTTGTTGGAGGGAAATATTCGTAAAAGGTTTGATCTTCCGTGGCCAGCACGGAATTGGTTTTGGTAAAATAGGTAATACGATTTGTATCGCCTTTGTATTACGTCACAATTGATATGTTGTTTAAACTTATAAGACCCGAGCAGACTTTAGTTAATATATTCATTCTTCGAAATTATTCTAACTTCACTTCCTGCAAAACGCTTTCTTCAGACGCACAAAGCAAAGTTATTTTTGCAAAATATATGGTTTTAAAATTTCAGCAAACTCCTTCAATTTTTCAGTACTAAATGCAATCTTCAAGGACTCCACAACTTCTTCCTGTGGTGATTTGAGATTTAGAAATTTATCAATAGATTTTGAAGGATTCACATTCAATTGTTCTTTTAGTGAATTAAAAAGCTCCATATATTCTTTATCTTCATGATCCAATTCATAAAGATGTCTATAACCGGTCATAGCCTCAGCTATTGCAGTTTTATGATGATATTCCTCTGCTAATTTTTTCGCTATTTTCTGATTTCTATTAAACATCCAAATTGCAAAAACTAAAGCACCCGCGATACTAAATTGGTATATCAAAATATGGTAATTGAACTCCTTGTCAAAGAAAATAAGACAGCACTGAATTATTCCAAACACAACAATATCAATTATAATAGCCCAAGTTAATTTATGAGTCAACTTTTCAAGTCGTTCAAATTCCATAGTATACTGGACCGCCCTTTTTGCAAATGCACTATGAAGAGAACTATCAGTAAGAGCATAAAGCTTCTCCGTTGCTTCTTTAATTAACTTATCTAATCTTTGCTTTTGGCTGTTAATGGAGCCAATAAGAGACGGTTTTAATAACTTTCCCTCATCATTCACTTGGTCATCAAATACATTCGCGTAAAAATCCTCAAGTTGTTTAATCTTGTCATTTGACATCGAAAATCGTTCTTCCATAGATTTCAACAAATCCTCAAATTGAGAATTTATAGATTTATCTTTCTCATTTCCTACGAATAATTTACTATAAAATACGTCTATCGATTTTGCAATTGATTCTCCTTGTTCGTTTTCAATCAACAAACTTTTATGATAACCACTGATTTCTGAAGATTGTGAAGCGAAATTTTCAAATTCCTTTTTGATATCCTTCAGAACGCCATCTATTTCTTTTCTAGCGGATTTTGAGGATTCACAATTATCAATAAACTCTTTATGATAGCCCTCAATTCTTGACTTTAAAGATGATTGCTCTTCTGAGTCTTCAAAAATTTCAATATAGAAAGTTCTAATTTTTTCTAGCTTTTCCCTTTCTTTATTTTGATCAATTTTTAGTGAGCTCCATAGAATCTCGATTTCATCCTTAATAGATTTACTCTCTTCACTACCTTTGAAAAGTCTAGTGTGAAATTCTTGAATCTCATTCATTTGATTTTGGTATTCCTGCTCCATTTGATATTCCCAATTTTAAATTTACTTTCTTGAATAAATTTGAGATTGAACTATAAGTGATCACTTAGCGTCTATTCTATTCAAAACCAAATTTCTAATTTACCTAATCAAAAGTCAATACGCCAAACGGCGTAATTTTATGTGGAAAAAAAACGATGGCTGTTATGTAAGATCTTAAATAAAAATCAGTATCGTCTTGAAGACGTGTGATTAACAACCTTAGAATTAAGAATGAATTAAAGGAGAGATTACAAGATATTTGGTTCGAACGAAAGACATAAAAATTCTAAAAAAGCACAAGCGCTATTTAGATCAAAAATCGACGAGTTAAAATTTCAATTGAGGCAATTTAGCGAATTGAACTTTAAACTACTTTTTCGGCTTTGTACTTTTAGTGGGTTTTAGTGATGGCGCGTTACCTGGCGTGTTCTTGTTGTCACGCTGTCTTCCTTCTGGCTGACCAGTAGAATCTGCTGTTCTCTTTGGTCCTCGTTTTATTCACATTTTCTATGTTTTTGTTAATTTCGAGCTTTAGGAAGAAAGAAGGGAAATGTCAATACGCTAAATGACATCTTTATTCTTGCCGAGAAATAATGCCCGCAAGAAAACCTCAAGAAGTAACAAACAAAATTGGCACTAATGATTTAGTAATATTACTACATTTGGCTTTTCCATTCAATAAAGGTTACAATTCCGAAAGCACATTTGCAAAATAAATAAATGATTAAACTATTAAAATTATAGTTAACTTACAAAAAAAATAAAAAAAGCAAATTACTTAAACGATTTTTTTAACTCTCCCATGAAATCAATCATTAATTTTGATTTAGCTTAATTAGACCTCATGCTTTGCAAAAAAAAACACTAAACTAGAAAGAACACCCCTTTTTAATTTTCAGAATAATTCTTTCGGGTATTTACATAAACGAGCCACAAAACAGAAAAAACATGATATACTAATATCAATAAAAAATTTTTCTCTATTGCCTCCCTATTAATTCTCCAAATCACAAAAAACACCCCCCCCGTAGCCACCAAAAAAAACAGAACGTTCTTTATAAGATCATTTTCAATTTTCACAATTTTGTACAGTCTAAAAACCAAATTACGTAACAATAACACCAATAAAAATGCAGGAAAGAAAAAAAGATATCTATCACTTTTGTGAATTGGTTCAGAAAACAAATCATCACATACTTCCAGATAGCAAAATATTCCTAACACTCCAATCCAAATCCATTGTTTATTAGGATCATAGAAGCTTTCAGAGTTCAAATTTGGTTTAAAATTCCCCATTAAAAATACAATAAATTTTATTTTTTATTAAACAATAATATTAAAAACAGAAACTATTATCAAAACTAAACCTA
>JBILTL010000169.1:0-3419 GCA_044371535.1 Flavobacteriales bacterium
TCGATTTCGGGCGATTATGCAATCGTTGGAGCTTACTTTGAAGACCATAATATCACAGGTGGTCAGTTTCTGGATAACGCTGGCGCTGCATATATTCTTCGAAATAATTCCGGTACATGGACAGTAGTTCAAAAGATTGTAGCTGCCGATCGCGCTGCCGATGATGAGTTTGGAACTTCAGTAGCTATCTCGGGAGATTATGCCATTGTTGGTGCTCCTAGAAAAACTGCTACAGTCGGATTTGAATTAAATTCCGCTGCTGGAGCAGTATATATCTTTAAGAATACTGATGGCATTTGGAGTCAGTTGCAAAAAATCGTGGCCTCAGACCGAGAGACTTTTGATGAATTCGGCTATTCTGTAGCCATTTCGGAAAACTATGTTATCGTTGGAGCACCTTATGAGGATGAGTATGTTAATGGGCTTTCTTCCTCATCAAATAAGGGCTCAGCGTATATATACAAAAAGGGAGAAACCGTTTGGATGGATGAGCAAAAGATAGTGGGAAATTCTGTAAGTGATGGAGATAATTTTGGCTGGTCTGTTGGCATTTCCGAAGACTATGCGATCATTGGATCGCCCAGAGAAGGCGTTTCTTCTAATGGAGGTATACTAACTGAAGCAGGTTCTGCTTATATCTTTAGAAAATTCTCCTCAGGAACCTGGACGCAAATGCAAAGAATAAATGCTGTAGACAAAGGAGCTGGTGATGAATTTGGCACTTCAGTCGCCATTTCGGGAGATTATGTAATAGTAGGTGCAATGTATGAAGACCACAATGCAACTGGAGGTGCGAACTTGACCAGTGCTGGTTCGGCATATATTTTTGAAAGAGATGCAGCTACGTGGGCACAGGCTGAAAAAATTGTGGCCTCAGACAGAGCTGCAAGTGATCTGCTTGGTGTATCAGTATCCATCTCTGGAGACTATGCGATTGTGGGTGCCTATAACGAAGACCATGATCAAGCAGGAGGAAATACCCTGAATAATTCAGGTTCAGCTTATATTTTTAAAAACACCTCAGGGAATTGGGCAGAGGAAAACAAGATTGTAGCATCAGATAGAGGGGATAGTGACCTGTTTGGTCAAGCAGTCGCCATTTCGGGAGATTATGCGATAGCTGGTGCTTATCAGGAAAGTGAAAATGCAATAGGAGGAAATACCCTTTATTCTGCCGGTTCTTCCTATATATTTAAAAATTGTCTAGCCAGAACAACGGATGTGCAAACTTCTTGCGGCCCATTCACTTGGATTGACGGAAACACCTATAGTGCAAACAATAATACAGCAACATATAACTTCGTAGGAGGAGCTGCCAGCGGATGTGATTCATTGGTTACACTGAATCTAACGATTAACAGTCCTTCTGCAGGAACCGATACAAGAACAGCGTGTAATTCCTTCACCTGGATTAATGGAACTACCTACACTGCCAGCAATAACACCGCTACATTCAATATCATTGGCGGTGCGGCGAATGGTTGTGATTCTTTAGTATCCTTGAATTTGACAATCACAGGTGTCTCAAATCTAAGCACTACAGTTTCGGGTGCTACAATCACAGCAAATAATGCATCAGCAACATATCGTTGGCTCGACTGCAATAATAATTATGCAGTGATTCCAGGTCAAACCGGATCATCATTTACACCAACTGTAAACGGAACCTATGCTGTTGAATTAACGCAGAATGGTTGTGTAGATACTACTGCCTGTATGGTTATTTCAACTATAGGAATTATTGAAAATAGTTTTGGAGACAATCTAATTGTTTACCCTAATCCTACAAGTGGGAATTTCACTGTAGATCTCGGAAATACATATAGAAAAACAGAAATCCAAATTACAGATATACTCGGAAAGGTCATTGAATCTCAAACTGTGAATAATGTTCAAACACTCGATCTTTTTGTAGAAGGGCGAGCGGGCATTTATATTTTAACAGTTCGAACGGAAGACAAAAAAGCAGTTATTCGAATATTGAAGAACTAAAACAATTTCAGGAACTGTAGGGCGAAACGCAGCACATGACTTCGTTACTACTTCGTAATTGGAAAACCTTCGGTTTTATTCATACTGCGTAATTGGAACTTCGTTATTCCTATTTCATAATTAAAATCGTCAAAGACATTCGTTACGAAGTAACATTCGCCTGAAAGGCATTCGTCGAAGACATTATTTGAACCTTTTTCCTGCTATCCGTTACAAGCTTTTCGCTTCGCTCAAAGGCTTTCCACTTCTATCAGGGGTATGGAAATATTCTTCTTACTTTAGACGACGAAATGTTATATTAACTATACTTCGTTCTTAATGACCCTATCTTCTATTCTCCGATTTTTACTAATCAACACTGCGCTGCCGATTGCAATCGGAAGCATTCAAAACCTCAACGCCCAATCCAAGATCGAAGGAACGTACGATCGAACGCAAAAGAAGTTTATTCCGACAAACGAAATCTATCGCATTTACGATTTCAGAGATGGGTTGGCGAATTTTCGAACCAACGATAAAAAAGGAATTATTGATACGCTAGGAAATGTGATTGTCCCAATGAAGTACGATGAGATTGAACCTTTCATGGATGGTGTTGCTCGCGTAGAAATTTTCGGGGACTACCCTACTCATTACGGATACATTGACGAACAAGGAAACGAAGTACTTCCTGTTATCTATACCGATGCAGACGATTGGTTCTACCGCAGTATGCGATTTTCAGATCTAATTGTTGTTGGAATAGATCAGAAATACGGATGCTTCGACAAGAAAGGAAAAAAAATTCTACCACTGGAATACGGTAGCATTGGAAACTATTCAAGCGGATTGGCCACCATTTACAAAGACGGAAAAATGGGGTGCATCAACAAAGAAGGAAAGATTGTAATACCGATAATTTATGAAAGAATAAGCGACTTCGGATTTGAAACAACTACCGTTCAAAAAGACGGCAAATGGGGAATCATTAACAAAGCCGGAGAAGTCGTTCTTCCTATTATCTACGAAGCTGAAATTCGTTTCAGCGGCGAATTAGCCATTACGAAACTCAATGGGAAATTCGGTGCCATCACGAAAACAGGGACCATACTCATCCCCTTTCAGTTCGAAAGCCTCGCGTATTTCCGTGAGGGATTGGCGCATGCCATTTTAAATGGTAAACATGGATTCATCAATGAAAAAGGAGTAACCATAATTCCTTTCGAATACGACTGGGCAGGAAACTTCAATCAAGGTTTTGTCAATGTAAAAAAAGACAACCTCTGGGGACATTTAAATCTTGAAGGAAAAATTACTACTCCGCTCGAATACGAGCAAACCGGAGACTTCAATCGCGGTGTGGCCAATGTGAAGAAAAATGGAAAGTCTGGAAGAGTCAACACCGAAGGGAAAATTGTTCTACCCTGCAAATATGACGGCATTTACGG
>JBILTL010000138.1:0-4852 GCA_044371535.1 Flavobacteriales bacterium
CAGCACGTTAGATTCTGATCCAACTGTACTTACTGGAAGCCACAACTGGAGTAGCGCTGCACAAACAACCAACGATGAAAATACGGTTGTCGTTCACGACGCTCGCGTTGCTAACCTTTTCTTACAAGAATTCATGGCAACATGGAGTCTCGTAGGTGTGGAAGATGAAACAAATAACGACATGAGTGTTTATCCGAACCCAGCCTCTTACAATTTGTGGGTAGGTGTTCCGGTTCAATCTGGAAAAGCAATCTTGAATATTTTCAATGCACAAGGACAATTGGTTCACACCGAAAATTTGAACGCTGGAATGAATTCAGTTTCATTGCCATCACTTGCTGTTGGAACCTATGTATGTAAAGTTTCAAACGAAACGAACCTTTGGACAAAGACTATTATTATCAAATAATTTCTTAACCGAATTAGATTGAAAAGAGGGCGGAACATTCCGCCCTCTTATATTTGTAACCCTATGGAAACCTTTCGAATTGTTGGACTCATGAGCGGAACCAGTCTAGATGGACTGGACATTGCGCTTTGTAATCTTTCACTCAACAATGACAACTGGGAATATGAAATTGTTGCAGCCGATACCGTAGTTTACGACGCTTCATGGCGTGATATCTTTCGAAGAGCACACAAAATGTCTGCACTCGAATTGGCACAACTGAATGTCGATTTTGGAATTTATTCAGGAAAACAAGTCAGGCGCTTTTTAGATGAAAGAAACTTGAGCGCTGATGCGATTGCCTCGCACGGACACACCATCTTTCATCAACCCGGAGAATCACTCACCGTTCAAATCGGCAGCGGCGCGCACATAGCTGCTCATGCTGGAATTAAAACTATTTGTGATTTCAGAACAACGGACGTAGCTCACGGTGGACAAGGCGCTCCTTTAGTTCCCATAGGAGATCAGTTGTTATTTAACGAATTCGATTTTTGTTTAAACATTGGCGGAATCGCAAACGTTTCGTACACACTCATGGGCGATTTAAATGCCTTCGATGTTTGTGTAGCAAACATGGCTTTGAATCTTTTAGCCGAACAGACGGGACATCCTTTTGATGCGAACGGAGAAATGGCTCGACGCGGGGTTGTGAATGTTGAACTGCTTGAAAAATTAAATGCACTCCCCTATTATTCGCAAGAGCTTCCAAAGTCTTTAGGTAAAGAATGGTTCGAACGTCATTTCCTTCCTTTACTTGGAGCATCGCAATTAACCATTCGTGATTTACTCGCAACTTGCACAGAACACATGGCCATTCAAATTGCAAAGATTTTTGAAGGTTGGACAGGTAGTGTTCTTGTAACCGGCGGTGGTGCCTTCAATGAATTTCTTATTGAATCTATTCAAGCGAAGACCGATCTTTCTGTTGTTGTTCCCGACACCGACACCGTTCAATACAAAGAGGCGCTCATTTTCGCGCTATTAGGAGCACTTCGACTGTCTGAGCAACCGACAGCACTCTCAGAGGTAACAGGGGCTTCTAAAGACACCTGTGGCGGTTGTATCTATTTGTAGTTGGAAAGAACTTCCTTGAACTGATTCATTGATTCTACCGTGTGCAAACTTTCAGGTTGATGAATCCAGAAATAACATTTCTTTAAACCAATCTTCTCCCATTCACGAAGCTGATGTGCCCATTGGTTCATGCGCAGTTCATCGCTAACATGCAAATCATTTCCACCAAAACGAATCACCAACTCATCACTGGTCAATCGCATGTGCACAGCATCTCTTCTTCCGGCAGTGTCGCAGACGATTAATCCAACATTCAACTTTTTTAATTCGGTCGCAAATTCTTCCAAAGCATTTCCGACAAACCAATCGGGGTGACGCATTTCAACAGAATAGCGAACATCTCGCGGAAGTGTTTCAAGATAACGAAGAAGCGGCTCTGCTTTAGCAGGACTGTAATGCGGAGGTAATTGAATAAAGGTGGTCCCCAAGTTTTCGCCGAAAGCGAATAGCGCTTCAAAAAACAAATCAGTTTCGCGCTCGCAATTTTGAAACTGTCGCCAATGCGAAATACTTTGTGGAAACTTCGGACAGAATAAAAAACTCTCGGGCACTTGCTCCACCCATTTCTCTACCTGCGCAACCGGAGGAATACGGTAATGCGAGCCATTGAATTCAATGCTCGGGAACAAACGTGAATAGTAATGCAGAAATTCTGAGGGCTTGGCTTTCGCTGGAAAATGAGTTCCTTTCCACTGCGGAACACCCCAAACCGTTCCTCCGATAATTACTTCCAACCCACCCGAACGTTCATTCGGTAGAAAAGAATAATCTTGCGTTGGAACTTCAAACGAAAAAGAAAGATGATCTACGTTATCTAACTTCCCGAATTTCACTCGACAATATTTCTATGCGGAGCTAACATGGCTGCTGCTTGACGCTCGCGCTTCACATGTCCAACAGCATAAATCGGCGTCCAAATAAATCCGTACAAACCGAAAACACCAATGATGGAAGCGGTTGCCCACCAATGACCAACAAAGAACTCATCCTTCCAGATGTAATTGTAGAATGAAGTAATGATATCACCTTTCTGCGGGTCATGCATCGGAATGAAGTTGAAAAGCATCGATGCTAAAACAATCAATGTTACAAGAGCAGTTGATCCTATAGAAGCAGAGTAATTCGGATCACTTCCGGAACCTTTAGAAAAATTCCAATAGCCAACCATGTAGTTCAACTTGTCACATACCACAACAACTTCATCGTCCCATTGTGCATGATACAATCCATCGCTAACGCGCGTAATTACTTCATCGTTGACCTTTACCCAGCGCTGCGCACCTTTGTCTTCTTGTCCTTCTAAATGCGAAGTTCCACTCTCTACAAGTTTTCCTTTTACAATGCGTAATTCGCGGTTTGGAAATAGTTTTTCGAACATGATCTTTCGTGTTGTTATTGCGAAGATAATGGAATCGCTTCAAGCTCTACGCGACGTCCCTTTTCTCCGACTTCGTTTATTCCTATTACTTTGACTTTTATGTTTTTCTCTGAGACACCTTGCGCTAACAAGACCATTTTGGTTGCTTGAATTCGTGCGTTTGCCAATTCTTTGTTTCGCTTTGAACTTCCGTCTGAACTTGCGAATCCACTAATGATGATATTTGAATTAGACTGGTCTTTCAGCCAATTGCGCAAATCAATCTTCTGCATTTCATTCAAGCTACTTTCATTCACTGGAAAGAAATATTTCTTGGCTGAAATGAAATCGTTCGACTCGACAGTATAACTTCCTAATTTACTTCGGTCAATCTCTTCCAAGAACGTTAAATTGGTGTAAACGAAATCAAGTAATTCAAATTGAAAATTACCATTGGCATCGAACTTAAACACGCGAATGATATTTCCAAATTCATCGATTAGTTCAGCCTTGTATCCCTTTCCATTTCCAGTAGCTTTTAAAACTTCCCAATCTTTTTCTAGAATACTCACCTTGTATTTCGTTTCCAAAGACAAACTGAAGAGGGAAGTTAATCCTTCCGCATTGGACTTCAATTCAGAACGTTCTCCACTTCCAACAGAAACAACAGATAAACCAATGTTTTGCAATACGCGGGTTCCTTCCTTCAATCTAAATTGAACTTGTTTGCTTTTTTGTGGAAGGACATAGCGTTCTATATGTTCACCCGAAACATACGCTTCAACATTCGAAACGAAGACAATTTTCCAGATGTCTCCTCTTTCATTATTGAAAGGCGGTAGAAGCTTTGTTGAAGTTTGAAAAGCTTCTTTTTGAAATGCTGAATACATCGTCATTTTCAAATCTTGCAAATTCATTCTCGAAAAATAAAGCGTGCCTTGAAAAAGCGTTGCGCCGAATTCATTGCTGGAAGTATTCACACCTGGACCTAAATTGAAAACAGGTCCCCAACCCTTTCCGACACGATAACAACCATACAAGTCATGTGCACCATAGCCACCTGCTCGATTGCTCGAAAAAATCAATAGTTTTTCTATTGGGTCGTATGTGGGATTTATATTATCAAAATTGCCTTCACCTTTGTTTCCGGCCATTTCAACAGGTAACCCAATACTTCTAGATGTTAAAGAAGAATCCCAAAGAAAAATCTTGTAAGAAGGCGAAAAGGTTCCTCTTAAATTCAAATCAGTTTGAAAAAACAATTCATTTTTGTGATCTCCAAAGCACGATACTCCTTCATCGAAATTCCAATCTTTTGGAAAGAACGTCTCTTCCCTTTCAGTAAATAAATCGATCCTGTGCAACCGATTGATGCGTGCGGTTTGCATGGTTCCTTGACCATAGGCCTGTTTCAAGCGCGCACTTACAACGAGAGCTGTGCCTTCACGGTAATCGGAGAGCAAATCACCACTTTCTGTATTGAAATTACAATTCACTCGAACCCATTCTTGCGAAAAAATGGGAGCGCAAAAAAAGAATAAAAGAAAAAGTATTACGCTTCTCTTTGTGCTTTCCATGCCCGATAGTGTTCGTCTAATTCTTGAAAATACGCTTCACCAAACTTCGTTGTAATTGCATCTTTTAAAAAGCGGTACACTGGAACTTGTAATTTCGATCCGCACTCGCATGCTGGCGCGCAAATGGGCCAACGGTGATAATTCAAACCAACATAATCTGCCAACTTCGTTAATCGAATGGGATACAAATGACACGAAATAGGTTTTCTGAATTTCGACTCTCCCGCTTTCCACGACGTTTCTAACGCGCACAAAGCTGTTCCATCATCACTGTAGTGAACAAAAGAACACGCTCCTTTTTCTGAAACAAGCGTTGTTACAATATCTCCGTCTTCATCTACTTGATAGAGTCCGTCTCTTTCAATAGCTTCAATACCTTCAGGTACCATGTAG
>JBILTL010000156.1:0-4090 GCA_044371535.1 Flavobacteriales bacterium
TCATGCTGGATCTGTCATACTCATTGACAACGTTCTTTGGAGTGGAAAGGTTCTAGAACCCGCTGCTGAAAAGGATTTCGATACGCAGGTGCTTCAAGAATTGAATGATTTAGTGGCGAAAGATTTACGCTGCGAGAAGGTCCTTTTGGCGCTTCGCGATGGATTAATGATGGTTCGGGTGAAGAAGTAGACTACCTTTGCAGCCGCAACAAGTTCCGTTGGCAGTTCAACTTTGAAATACGATTGGGAATTTGGCGACCACGTATTTTATGTCATTTGAAAAATTAAACTTAATTGAGCCTATCCTTAGCGCTCTAAAAAAAGAAGGTTACACTACCCCCACTCCTATTCAAGAACAAGCCATTCCAATTTTGTTGGAAGGAAATGATTTGCTCGGATGCGCGCAAACAGGAACAGGAAAAACAGCGGCTTTCGCCATTCCAATTTTACAATTACTTACTCAGAATCAAGGACACACTGGAAACAAGCGTGCTATTCGTTCGTTAATTGTTACTCCAACGCGCGAGCTTGCCATTCAAATTGGTGAAAGCTTCGCGAGCTACGGTAGAAACTTGAATCTTCGTCACACCGTTATTTTCGGTGGCGTGAATCAATTCTCGCAAGTCAATGCGTTGAAAGCTGGAATAGATATTCTTATCTGTACGCCAGGACGTTTATTAGACTTGGTGCAACAGCGTCATGTGAATCTTGGACACATTCAGATGTTTGTGTTGGATGAAGCCGATCGCATGTTGGACATGGGATTCGTCAATGATGTGAAGCGCATCATTAAATTAATTCCTGAAAGAAGACAGTCATTGTTCTTCTCGGCTACCATGCCGAAGACGATTCTTGAATTGGCGAATTCAATTTTAACTACTCCGAAAAAAGTTGAGGTGACTCCGGTTTCTTCCACTGCTGAAAAGATATCTCAAGGCATTTACTTTGTAGATCAAGCGAAGAAGAACGATTTGTTGGTGCATGTCCTTCAAGACAAAACGATCAAATCTGCTTTGGTGTTCACACGCACCAAGCACGGCGCAGACAAAGTGGTTAAACTTTTACAAAAGCTAAACATTAAGGCTGAAGCCATTCACGGAAACAAATCTCAGAATCACCGTCAGCGTGCATTGAGCAATTTCAAAGGCGGAAGCACACGCGTGCTTGTGGCTACAGACATTGCTGCACGCGGTATTGACATTGATGAGTTAGCTTTCGTTGTGAACTTCGAAATTCCGAACATCCCCGAGACTTATGTTCACCGTATTGGTAGAACGGGTCGCGCAGGTGCATATGGTCAGGCCATTTCATTCTGTGATATTGAAGAGCGTGCTTATTTGCGCGACATTCAAAAGTTAATCGGATTGGAAATTCCTGTTGTGAGTGAGCATCCTTTTCCAGCTGAAAATAAACCTGCTCCAGGTGTTGCACAAAAGCCACAAGGAAAGAAACCATTTTCTAGATCTGGTGGTGGAAAGACTCATCGCGGAAGCGGCTCTGGTAGCGGCAACGGTGGTGGTGGTGGAAACAGACCAAAGAGTGGCGGAAGTGGATTCAAGCCTCGCTTTTCTGGAAATCCAGATTCGAAAAGAAGACCGTCTTAAACACGAACCATCCAAACGTATTCGCGCATTTGTTTCCACCAACTGAATTTCACTACCTCTGAGGGCGTGCATTTGAGTTGGTTGGAGATGTATGCCAATGCATCTTGATATCCGATTGTTTCTGATTGAAACAGATTCAACTTCGATTCATTTTCTAAGAGGAAATCGGCAACTGCATTAGGGAGATCTATTTTTTGGCATCCCGATTTATGCACGAAGAGCACCTCTTTGTTCGGGCCGTTTTTCTTCAAGGCCTTCAATGAAGTTTGATGAAGGAAGAGCACCATGCCTTTCAATTCCACTTCATCCTCTGGAAGTTTCTTCACTGCCTTTTCAATCATGGTTCTTGGAACCAATGGATTGACGATGGGAAATTTGAAGAATTTCTTCAACGGAAATTCGAAGCCAATGCCGTGCATGTAGTTGTACAAGGCCTTTTTCAATCCGTCTGAATATTGCTCGTGATTGGCTCCTTTCGGATCTTCATGGAACAGGTCGTTGTTCGCGAAACCTTCGAAAACAGGACCTGTTCGAATGACTCCGTATTTTTCGGGATCCTTGCCTACGGGGCTGTGAACAGTCATGGCGAATTGGTGCCAATGTCCGGAATGAAGCAATTGGTTTTCGAATAATTGTCGAACCACTTCCAGCGAATCAATGGTCTCTTGTTCGGTTTGCGTAGGGAAACCGAACATTAAGTAGGCATGGACTAAAATTCCAGCATCGCGGAAACCTTTGCAGACCTTGGCTACTTGATCGATGGAAATTCCTTTGTCGATCAACTCTAAAATTCTTGGACTCGCAACTTCTAATCCGCCTGTTACAGCAATGCAACCAGAGGCTGCTAGAATTTTACAGAGATCGGGAGAGAATGTTTTTTCAAAACGAATGTTGGTCCACCAAGAAACTTGCAAGCCTCTTCGAAGAATTTCAATGGCTAAATCGCGCAATGCGGCTGGAGGTGCGGCTTCATCTACGAAGTGGAATCCGGTTTCACCGGTCTCTGCGATGAGCGCTTCCATTTGATCGACTAGGTGCGTTGCACTGGCCTGGTCGTATCTTCCAATGTAATCGAGTGTAATGTCGCAGAAGCTGCATTTCTTCCAATAGCATCCGTGAGCCACTGTCATCTTGTTCCAACGACCGTCGTTCCACAAGCGATGCATGGGGTTCGGCATATCAATTACCGAAAGGTATTCGTTGAAACGAAGACCGGTATAACTCGGCGCTGGTTTTTGCGCGTGAAGGAAATCTCCTCCTACTTTGGTATCAACGAATTCAACTTCGTTGTTCGAATTTCTACGGAACGTTCTTTTCAATTCCGAATGAACTTCTGCATCTTCAAGATGCTTCAATAGCGCTAGGAATGGACCTTCGCCATCGTCAAGTGTAATGTAATCGACGAAATCGAAAACGCGTGGATCTGAAAGTTCACGCAATTCGGTATTTGGGTATCCACCACCCATTGCGATTTTCACTTCAGGATAATGGGTCTTAATCCATTGTCCCGCTTTGAAAGCGCCGTATAAATTTCCACCAAAAGGAACAGTGAACCCAACCATGGAAGGCACTTCTTCTTGGAAGTACGTCTTTACCCTTTCCACCAAAATATCATCGAGATAATTGTTGGGCTTGTTCAATTCTTCAAGAATTGGACTGAATGAAACGGCGGTTCTTGAGATGCGTTCTGCGTATTTCGAAAAACCGAAATGCGGCCCCACAGTAGCTTGAATGAGATCTGAGATATCTTCCAAGTACATGGTGCACTTGTAGCGCGCCTTGTCTTGCACGCCAATGTTTCCGAAGAACCATTCAAGGTCTTTTATTTGTTGAAATCGAGAACCCTCGGGCAAATAAGATCCTGCAGCTATGCGGTATCCGAGTGTGTAATTTTTATTTTGAAGGAAGGAAATCACAGCGTCTACGGTGTTTTCGTAGGCCTTGCGATTTTTCACTAACGCATCGAGTTGATGGGTTAGGTTGAATTTGGAAGATTCAATGGCATCGAAAAGTTGCGTGAATCCATTTCTAGAAAACACTTCCAACACCATGTCTAATCCCAAGTCTTTTTGTCGTGAATCAAAACCTTGCTGTTTCAAAAATCCCGTCAAATAAGCAGTTGCCGGATACGGAGTATTCAGCTGTGTGAGTGGGGGAATTATTAGCAATGGTTTTGACACGGCTGCAAAGAAACGAAAAAGAAGAGAAGAAAAGCGCTACCACATATTTTTAACTCACGGTAAGCGAATGTTGCGGAACAACGAATGTCTGCGACGAGGAGATTGAAAGAAAGAAAAAAATTACATGAAAAGTTTGTGTAATTGAAAAATGGGATTACTTTTGCATCGCTTTACGGCAAAGGTCGGGTAGTTCAGTTGGTTAGAATACGTGCCTGTCACGCACGGGGTCGCGGGTTCGAGTCCCGTCCCGACCGCTAACAAAGAAAAAGCCTCTCAAAAATGAGAGGCTTTTTCTTTAATCAACTA
>JBILTL010000139.1:0-4708 GCA_044371535.1 Flavobacteriales bacterium
AAGAGAAGGGTTGAAAACAAATCCAAACGTTACTGTTCTCGGGTGCGACGAAAATTATTTTGATCTTTCTTCTTATGTCTTGAGCGATGGGCGAAATTTTTCTTCTTTCGAATTGAAAGACGGGGCGAATGCAATGGTGTGCGGTGCAGATATAGCGAAGGAATTGTTTAAAGGCGGAGTTTCTCCCATAGGACAAACGGTAGATGTAAGTGGAAGGTCCTACGTGATTGTCGGAGTGCTGAAGGAAAAAGGAAATACGTTTGGTTTTGCTGGTGACAATCAGTGTTTAATTCCTTTGACTAATGTTCGAAAGACATTCGGTGACGAGAATTCTGAATATCAAATTAGCGTTGCTGTGAAATCTGCCAAGCAATTGGAGTCTACAACAGAGAGTGCTGTGGAGGCTATGCGTGTGGCACGTGCCGATGGACCGGGTGAAGACAATTCGTTTGAAGTGAGTATGAGTAACGGTTTGGTTGAGCAATTGATGGGATTGATTTCAGGAATTACCTTGGGAGGAATTTGTATTGGTATAATCACGCTCATAAGCGCGGGTATTGGTCTTATGAATATTATGCTCGTGTCGGTGACAGAGCGGACCCGTGAAATAGGAGTTAGAAAATCAATTGGTGCAAGTGCTAAAATTATTCGCCAACAGTTTTTAATTGAAGCGGTTTTGATTGGTCAAATCGGCGGCTTTATTGGAATAGTTCTAGGTGTTTTAGTTGGAAATATTGTGTCTGTGGTTATCGGGGTGGGATTCACCATTCCTTGGATGTGGCTTTTTCTAGGAGCAACAATTTCCTTCTTAGTTTCAGTAGCTTCCGGATATTACCCAGCAAAGAAAGCTTCGAGTCTAGACCCGATAGAAGCTCTTCGATATGAATAATAAAAAAGGCCACCCGAAGGTGGCCTTTTCATTTCAAGAAGAAAATATTATTTCTTAACTGAAAGAGTTTTAGTGAACATTCTAGCTCCACCGATTACAAGTGAAACTTCGTAGTTACCAGCGTTCAAACCAGCAACATTTAATTCGAAGTTGTTCATACCTGGAGTGTATTTACCTAAGTTCTTGAACTCGATTAATTTTCCAGTGATGTCACGTACTTCGTAAGCAACGTTCGCAGCAGAAGTTAACTCGAAATTAACGCGAGTTGAAGTTACAGCTGGGTTTGGAGCGAATTGGAAGAAAGTAAGGTTGTCAGAGTTGATTTCATCTACTGCAACACGCTCAGAAAGAATCAAGCGAACAGCAGGAGAGAAGCTTTGACTTCCGAACCATACGAATGAACCGTCACCAGCTTTTTCGTAAACAGAAGTTGAATTATCTGAATCACTATTGTCTTCAGCAGCAACAGTTAATTCTAGTGCGCTTGTGTTTTCATTCAATACACCGTTGAAGTATACAGTTCCAGGTTGAAGATCGATTGGAGCATCGAATGGGAAATACTGATATCCATTGTCTATCCATCCTGCATTTAACTGATAATCTTGCGCAGCAAGAACTGCAGCATCGTTAGGACTTCCTTCGAACAATACCGCAGAGAAATCTACGTCAGCATCAGAACTTGGGCCAAATACAACAGTTAATCCGTAGCCGAGTGAACCTGCATTCGGGCATGTGAAAAATGCACCGTATCCGGTTGGATCAAATTCTCCTGGGCTGTCATCGCTGTCGCGAGGTGTTAATTCAATATCAAGGTTTGCCTCATCTTCATGACCGTATTCATCCAAAGAATATACAATGGTTTTATCCTTTGTGTTGTTTGCAGAAGTTTCGTCAGTTGCGTCTAAGCTAACGATGCTAGCGCGAACGGTATATGTACCTTGAGCGCTAGGTTCCCATCCAGTTTGGATGTACAACGTGTCGTTTAGGAATGAAGGACACTCTGCCGTATTTCCGAAAGCCTCCATAGTGAATGGAGAAGAAACTGCGTTACCAACAACTGCTCCTGTTCCGTCAAGAATGTCAACGTTAATAGAAGTGTTTGTTTGATCTGCGCTTCCGTTGTTACGGTAGATTACACCTACTAAAAGACCTCCGTCTGCAGCGTATGTACGTTGTTCGAATGGAGTAACACGGTATTCCCAAATATTGAAAACGTCTCCGTTTGTCACTTGAAGAATTTCAAGATCGTTTACAACAGAGTTGTCGAAAATTTCGATATCGTCGATTCCCCAAAAGTAGTGGCTGTAACCAGCTGCAGCAGCCGTGTTATAACCCCAACGAACCAATACACTTGATTGTCCTGCAGCAGCGCAAGAAATGTCAACACGAGTGTTTAGCGGGTTAGCAGAAAGCGAGTTTGCACTTGGAGTGAAGCTTCCGTTTGCAGGGAAAACAACCCAGTTGTTTCCTCCGTCTGTTGAAACTTCTAACGTCAAAGGTGACGCTGAGAAGCAGCAATAGCGGAAGTACTGAGACCACTCAACAATAACTGAAGTCATTGCGCTACAATCGATAGTTGGAGTAGACATACTTCCAGTAACATCTTCAACACCGTTTGAAACCGGAGTGTTGTACAAGTCACAATCGAAAATCGCCCAGCCGTTAGCAGCAGTTGGCGAAGCTAATGCAGGAAGTGCAGTAGAGAATTCTCCGGCAGGAGAACTTGCGTTAGCAATCATCCAGATTGTTCCAGCTGGGCTGCTGTCTTCGT
Organism: Flavobacteriales bacterium; assembly: GCA_044371535.1. Taxonomy (GTDB): domain Bacteria; phylum Bacteroidota; class Bacteroidia; order Flavobacteriales_D; family Sanyastnellaceae; genus CAIZGX01. Next base: position 2,661 of record JBILTL010000139.1, read on the forward strand.
GAGTCATATCGCCGAAACCTGTAGAGAAGTTTTGGCTGTAAACGACAACACGATCAGTTGAGTTTGTTGGAGTCGTAGTGCTTGCATGAGCAGAACGTTCCAATTCAGTGTTTGAAGGAGCTTTTGGAGCAGCTTTAATATCTGTCACTGGCGTTACTTGCGCCGATGCAGAAATAGCTAAACCTATAGCACCGCAAAGAGTAAAAAGTTTTTTCATCTTAACAGGTTTAATTTTAGAGTGGGAAGGTAATAAATCTTTCAATATGCAAATCTGTTGGTTAAAAAAAAAGTCCCGCAATTTGCGGGACTTTTTCCTTTCAAGGAAAGTGAGTGAATTATTTCACCATCATTTCTTTAGTCAAGTTTGAAGAACCTGCAGTGATCGTGTAAGTGTAAACACCTGCACCGAAAGCTTCAGTATTCAAAGTGATCATGTTTTTACCAGCTGGTCTAACACCTTCGTTAGATACAGCTACAACACGTCCAGTCATATCGCGAACGGTTAAAGTAACGCGTTCGTTGCTTGGAAGGTTGTAAACGATAGTAGTGTTTCCGTTAGATGGGTTAGGCATGTTTTGACCTAATTCGAATGAAGTAGTAGCATTAGCAGTTGCAACAGCAGCAGTTTCGTCAGAGTTCAAACGAACCATTGGAACTGAACCTGTAGCACCCCAAGCAGTACCGTCATATAACCAAGAAGTTACCCATTCGTTACTTCCAGATACAGGAATACGAGTTCCTGAAACACAAGAAACAACTGCTAAATAAACGTTATCTGCGTTTAAGGTTACAGCAGAAGCGAAAGGAAGTGTTACGAAAGTGTTTTCACCAACACTGTTGAATTCGTTACCTGTGAAGATGTACTCCAAAGTCTCGATTCCGATGTCTGTGAAGATTGGGTCTCCAGCAGCGTCGAAACCTTCCCAAAGATAGATACGACCGATGATTGGGTCACCAGCAGCTGAACCAGCTCCGATTGCAACGTCGATACCACCGAATTGATCGTCAGCATAGATATCGAACAAGTTTCCAATTTCGAAATCTGATGTTGGACCAACGAATGCTTGTGCAGCATCTGCATCACGACCGTAAGTAAAGTCAGTGATTTGCATTGATGTAACACCTGTGTTGTTGGTTGCAACATCATCTCCAGTAGTTGAAGAAGTTGTTCCAGTAATTTGAATAGTACCAACCGCACTTGGAGTCCAAGTAGTTGAAACAGAGATAGTGTCTTTGTCTAATGACAAGAAAGCTGCAGAAGTTTGATCAGCAGCGAAAGGAGAACCAGCAACAGGAGTACCGTTGAAAGTTACTTCGTAGCTCATTGTAGCGTCTACTTGGTCGTTAGTACCACCGTTGAAAATTACAGATGTAGCGTGCACTGGGCTAACTTGAGTAACTGGTACTCTGTTGTAATCCCAGAAACCTAAACCGAAGTTAGCTTGGTTCCAGTCACCCGTTTTTGTTTTAACAACACGGATATCGTTTGCAGGAAGTTCACCAACAATTACGTTGTCAACTGCGAAACCAGAAGCCCATGATCCAGCATCGGTCCATTGAAAACGAATTACTACGGTAGAAGAAGTAACGTTGTACAACGGAACAATGATAGACTGCCAATAGTCTTGGTCCAATGGGAATACATCGATGTTAGCGCCTGTATCATCAACACCGATTGGAACAATGTTGAATGTGGTTCCACCATCAGTAGAAACTTGAAGCGTTGCATCACCACCACCGAAATTACCATCGTGGAAAATATCGAAAGAAATAGCGATGTTTGAAGCTGCAGAGAAATCTAAAGCTGGAGTTTGAAGGTAAACGTCATCCATTGCACAGTCGCAAGGAGTGTTGTCATCATTCGCACCAGCAAATTTGTTTCCAGTACCTACTTGTGGAACTGGCCAGTAACCACCACCGTTAGCAGTTGTGCTATTGTGTGTTTTGAAAGCATTTCCTTGAGATTGGTCAGCTTGAACAACTTGGTTCGTAGACCATCCAGCAGGCAAACCAGCAGGCAAAGTTCCAGAAACTCCTTGGAAGTCTTC
>JBILTL010000140.1:0-4679 GCA_044371535.1 Flavobacteriales bacterium
TTTGTGCGTTGAATTCTTGGGCTATTTCAAGAAGAGATTCTGTTGCATTCTCCGTTCGATTGAAAATGACATCTTCCACCTTCAACATCAAATTTTTATCGACCTCGTCGTAAACCGCGAGCTGAGCGGTATTCACAATGCCCATGTCCATTCCAGCCTTTACGCCGTGATAGAGAAATGAAGCGTGCATGGCCTCACGCACCACGTTGTTTCCACGAAACGAGAAAGAGACATTCGAAACTCCTCCGCTCACTTTTGCATGCGGAAGATTTGCTTTAATCCAGGTGGTAGCAGCGAAGAAGTCAATGGCGTAGCGCTTGTGCTCGTCGAGCCCTGTTCCAATTGGAAAAATATTCGGATCGAAAATAATGTTTTGCGGAGGGAAGTTCACCTGTTCAGTGAGCACACGATAAGCACGTTCGCAGATGGTTGTTCTTCTTTCAAAGGTATCTGCCTGTCCGTGTTCATCGAAGGCCATAACTACAACTGCAGCTCCATATTTGCGTGTCAGTTTAGCGCGTTCAATAAATAGCTCGTCGCCGTCTTTTAGGCTCAACGAATTCACAATGCATTTTCCTTGCGCGCATTGCAATCCGGCTTCAATAATTTCCCATTTCGAAGAATCAATCATCAGCGGAACCCTAGAAATATCGGGCTCTGCAGCCAAAAGATTCAGGAAGGTTCTCATCGCTTCAACACCGTCGATAAGCGCATCGTCCATGTTTATGTCAAGAATCACCGAACCGCTTTCGACTTGCTCGCGCGCAATGGCAATGGCCTTCACGTAATCTTTTTCTTGAATGGCTCTTTTGAATTGAATGGAACCTGCGACATTGGTACGTTCTCCAATGTTAATGAAGTTGGCTTGCGATTCAATGCGAACCACTTCGAGCCCAGAGAGGAAGAGTGTGTTAGTCATTGTTCGAAGTGTTATGAATGAGTGAGTGCAATGCTTGAATGTGCGCAGGCGATGTGCCGCAGCATCCGCCAATGATGCGGAGTTCAGGTTGATTTAAAAACGGTTGAATTTTATCGCGAAAAGTTTCTGCACTTTCGTCGTATCCGCCCATTGCGTTGGGTAATCCTGCATTTGGATACGCGCTTAAGTGCGCATTCGTAAACGACTTCAGCGCAAGCACTTGCGGAAGCAATTGTTCCGCTCCTAGAGCGCAATTGAATCCAATGCTGAATAGGGGAACGTGTTCCAACGACACGGCGAATGCCGCAGCTGTCTGACCGCTGAGCGTTCTTCCCGCTAAGTCGGTAATGGTTCCGCTGGCCATAATGGCAATATCGCCATTCGGATTTTCTTTGGTGATGGCTGAAAGATTTCGATCTTCAAGCACATCGAGAATGGCGTGGAATGCCGCTTTCGCGTTAAGTGTGTCGAAGATGGTTTCCACCAAGAGAGCATCTACACCACCGTCGAGTAGTCCTTCCACTTGTTCGCGGTAGGCAGATTTCAGTTCGTTGTAATTCACCGCACGGAACTCGGGGCGTTCAACATCTGGAGAGAGCGAGCAGGTTTTTGAGGTAGGTCCAATTGCTCCGGCTACGTAGGCTTTCGGAGCATTCGGATTTTCTTGTTGAAATTTATCTCGCGCTGCAACAGCCACTTTCGCTGCTGCTATATTGAGTTCGTAAGCGATGTGCGAAAGACCGTAATCGTCGAGCGAAATACGTTGCGCGTTGAAGGTGTTGGTTTCGATGATGTTCGCGCCAGCTTCGAGGTAATTCAGGTGAATGCGTTCAATGAAATGCGGACGTGTGATACACAGAAGATCATTGTTCCCTTTCAGTGAAGAAGGGTGATCTTTGAATTGCTCTCCGCGGTAATCTTCTTCGGTCAAATTCAACAATTGAATTTGCGTCCCCATGGCACCATCGAGGAGTAAAATGTGTTTTGAAATTTCGTCTTGTATTCCCATAAGCGTTATGCACTGCCCACAGGGACGGAAGTGAAAACTTCCTTTCTTATCTCCCTTCGAACTGCTTCGAAGTAGGAATTGGCACCCTGCTTTACCGGGTTGCCAAGACATCTAAGGGCCTATTCCCTCCGTCTTTCTGGATAAGTGCGGGGCAAATATAGAACAGAATGTTCTTCGAACGAATGCCCGAAGGGCGAATGTTTTTAACGAAAGCCTTCGGCGAAAGTTTAACAACGAAGTACCCACAACGAAGTTCCCACAACGAAGTTCCCACAACGTAGTTCCAACAACGCAGTTCCAATTATGAAATAGGAATTATAAAATAGGAATTACGAAGTAGGAATAAAATCTTCGATTTTCCAATAACGCAGTTCACAACAGTTTCTTCAACTCCCTCTTCAACTCCCTCTTCAACTCAGGTAAATTCTTCCGAACAATGGCATACACTTCTTCATGTGAAATAGCGTCGTAGCCGTGAATGAGTTTATTGCGGGTGCCAATGATTTTATCGATGTCGGTTATTTCAACATCGGGATGAATATTCTTTAAGCGTTTGGCGGCTTCACCGAGTATGGTGAGGTTCCATTCAACGCCAGCTTGAATGAGGAAATCTTTTTTGTAGGTGTGAAATGATTTTACGGGACTCATGAATGTTTGAATTTTCACAATGCAATTCATCATGTGTCGCAAATAAAGCCTTGGATTTTCTTCTCCGTATATGCGAGTGCTGTTCTCGCTGACTTGAGAAAAGAACGCCGGGTTTTTAATGTGGCTGTAGCTAACTAAATCAACATCGCGCTCGAATAATTTTTGTAACGAGAAGCTCAATTCGTTCATGTTCATCCCAAGTCGAAGTGGCGTTATTTTCTCTTTGAACTGAACCATAATGTCCACATCGCTTTCTTTCGAAAAACGCTCTGATTGCCCAGACCCAAATACCCACGCATCGCTCACATCGAACTGTTCGAGTAGCTGATACACTTGTGGCATTTTCTGGGTTATTTCTTTCGCGATTGGCATGGTGTAAAATTACCAATTCGCTCATGCAATTTCAACTTTTGTTATGCGGATATATGTGAAAAGATAAGAAAAGGTAAGAGGGGGTAAGAGAGGGGAAGAATGTTGCGTAGCAACGAATGTCTGCGACGAATGCTTCGTGAATGTCTTCGACGATTTTAGTTACTCGCGGAGCGATTGATTGCAACGCAATTGATCACGAAGTGATTGATCGAAATGAAATTTCGATTGTGAATGTACATTCTTTATAAATTCGCTTAAACTCAAAGAAAATGGACAGAAAAAAATTCATCGTCAGTACAGCGCTTGCAGCCGTAGGTGCTTTTTTTGTTTCGAAGATTAGTGGGAACGATAGTGAGAAGAATGAGAAAGAGAGTGGGAATGAGGGGTCGGGGATGAGAGGTGTTGAAGGCGTTTTCTCGCCAACCAACAGGCACATGGTAGGAAATGGATTTAAAGTGATGAACTTTTATCCGAATGGAAAAGGATTCGAAGAACGCATGTCGCCATTCTTCTTGTTGGACTTCAACGCAGAAGTAGATTTTCCTCCTTCTGAAATTTCACAAGGAGTGGGGGTGCATCCACATCGCGGAATTGAAACTGTGACATTTGCTTATAAGGGATCTGTTGAGCATCACGACAGCAAGGGCAATCACGGCATTATTGGTCCGGGCGATATTCAATGGATGACAGCGGGAGGTGGAGTTCTTCACAAAGAATATCACGAACAAACATTCAATCGATCAGGTGGTGCTTTCGAGATGATTCAGTTGTGGATTAACCTTCCGAAGAAGCACAAGTTTGCTCCAGCGAAATACCAGAGTATAGTTCACACCGACAAACCAAAATTCACCTTACCGAACAATGGGGGTGAAGTGCACGTGGTGTCTGGAGAATACAAAGGAGTAAACGGAATTGCTTCAACCTTTTCACCCATTCACATGTACGATGTGCATTTGAACGAAGGCGGATTTGTAGATTTCGAATTGCCTGCGAATTACAATTCAGGATTGTTGCTAGTAGATGGCGAATTGGAAGTGAATGGAACATCAGTTACTGAGAACCATTACTTGCAATTCAAAAACGAAACTGGAGCGATTCACATTTCAGCAAAGAAAAAGTCAATCATCTTAGTGCTCAGCGGTGAACCGTTGAACGAACCTTATGTTGCTTATGGTCCTTTCGTTATGAATACCGAACAGGAGATTCGCGAAGCCATTGAAGATTACAATGCTGGGAAGTTCGGGTTTCTGAAGGATTGAAATAAAAAAAGGCCAAAAGGCCTTTTTTTCGAAGAGTAGAATTAGTTGTTGCTTAATTGCACTTCCCTTGTGAAGCATCAGCCAATGCAGTTGCCATCATCATACTTAGTTTGGAAGATTCTTCCATCTCTAATTCGCCTAGTGCTTTCTGAAGCTCTTGATTTAACTCGTTTTGTCGGGCAACAGCTCGCGTCTTATCAGAAAGATTACTGGTCGTGTCTAGTGCGGTGCATAAAACTGTTTTGTATTCCTCTGCAATTGCTTTAAAGTCTTCGGCCTTCTTTGAACATGACGAAAAAATGATAATAGCTGCGAGAAGTGTAATTGAGCGTTTCATAGTAATTGTTTTGTGATTACTTATCCTTTAACATGAATGCTGAAACTATTGTAGCAAACCCAGATAGTATAAGCACGTACAATCCGTAACCAATCTTAGCAAGTTTAGATGCATCTTTTATGTTAATGATTTCGT
>JBILTL010000141.1:0-4609 GCA_044371535.1 Flavobacteriales bacterium
TTTGCTTTCTTTCAGTGCGGCTTATTTGTTGGGATTAACGGTGTTGCATTTGTTTCCTGAATTGTATCATTCAGACTGGGAATATGCGGGTTGGTTTGTCATAGCTGGATTTTTACTTCAAGTCATTTTAGATTTTTTCTCTCACGGCGTAGAGCATGGACATGCGCACACACACGATCACATATCAGGATCGTTTTTGTTTTTAGTCATGGCCTCTTTGTGGATTCACGCGTTCATTGAAGGCATGCCGTTCGGCGCAGACGCGCACGTTCATGCGGAAGACGTTGCGGCAGCCGCTCACGGACACGAGCATCACGATCACAACAATCCGTTGTTGTTTGGAATTTCCATGCACAAGATTACCGAAGCGTTTGTCTTAGCCTCGTTGTTTTTGCATGCTGGAGTGAAGAAAGCGAAAGCGTGGTTCTTACTTGTCTTATTCGCATGCATTGCTCCGCTTGGCGCAGCGTTTCATTTGTTTGTCGACTCCCAAGGCTGGGATGTAGAAGGCTGGTGGTACACCGCCATGATTGGTGTATTAATCGGGATCTTACTTCACGTCTCCACCATTATTCTTTTCGAAAGCGAAGAAGGCCACTCGTTCAATTGGAAGAAGTTCGTGATGGTGTTGTTGGGAATTGTTTCTGCGGGACTTTTAGTTTAGGAACTACGTTGTTTGAACTGCGTTGTTGGAACTGTGTTGTTAGAACTTCGTTGTTAGAACTGCGGTGTTGGAAAAGTCGAAGACATTCGCGAAGCATTCGCCAAAGGCATTCGTTGAAAACATTCGTCCGAAGGGCATTTTGGGCTTTCCACTGCTATCCCTCACGCAACCCAACTCATTCTGTTTGTCTTTCTGTTTCTTATTCTAGTATAAATCAAGAAAGAGTAGGACAGATGGGGTGGAAAAAATCCTTGCAATTACTTAGGGAACTGCGTTGTTGGAACTTTGTTGTTGAAACAGTCCGCGAAGCGCCTAATAATTCTCATTCCATATCACGGTATTCCTTTTTGTAAATAGGAAGAGCAAGATTTATAGAGTAGATACTTCCTGGTTTAATCAAATTTGAGTTACCAGGTAACTTGAAATTATAACCGTAAGTAAGGGTTACGAGACTTAGGAGAGAGTACCCTATTTCGGGTCGGACAAAAAATTGGTTACTGTGAAAATCAGTATAGTGAACTACATTGAGTCTTCCGCCCCACATCACCATGCTGAAATATTCATATCCAACTTTATTGCACATCAGATGACGAGGTTCGGAAAGAGTGATTCCACTTTCTATGAAGGGACCATCATACCTTTGTGGAAGTTCTCCATCAAAATCAATTGTTGTTAATCCGACATTAATGCTTTGAACACTTCCGAACTCATATTTGACTTTAGGTAAATATGAAAGAAAATCAGGATATCTCAGGAATGGAGACGGGTTGGCAAAAAGAAAAGAAGATTTTGTAAGATCTTTTCGAGTTTGTCCGAATGTCGCAATTGTCAAAAAGAATAATATGAATGTGGTGGTAAGTCGGGTAATGTTCATGTTTGCTATTGTTATACGCCAATTATTATTCTTTTCCTCTTCGCCATAAGTGAAATTGATTTCTTTACAATTGTGCTTGCGGCGTAATATATGCCCATTCTAAAAATTCGAAATCGTGAGAGGTTAATGCAGTGTTTTCAATGTCTTCGATATTCTCAATTTTTAAGACAGCAACGATAGGGTGTTTTTCATTGACCATTGTTTTGTTCGCTGTCTTTGGTTTTAAAAGATACATTTCGAACACCTCTGTTTTATATGCATGAAATACTTTCGCTAGGTAAAAGGTCTCTTCGTCTTTCAAGAATATTTTCCTTTCGATAAATGCATTTCGGGTATTTTCGAGGTATGTATTTCGAGTTGAAATTGGGTTCAGTTCAAAATATTCTTCGTAATACTGATTGATAAATGTCTCGTTGTAGGAATCGCCCTTAATTCGAATTCGAATAGGAGAGTTCCTGCGTCCAAAAGTGTCGCCCGGAGCCATAGTAAATGGCATTTCTAATTTTAGATTTTCCCAGCGGTCTTTGATTAGCTTAAACCTGCTCAGTCGAACACTGGTGACAGCAATAATAAAACCGGAAGAAAAAATTGAAGCTCTTAGATTAAGGAATGCGTTTGTCATATCTTCAAAAAAGGACAAGAGCAGTAGTTGACATAAAAAAACGATACTGTAATAAGCTACCAGTCTTCCGGCAACCTTGTCGCTATTTATTACTTTTTTGTATGTGAAGAAAGTGGAATTGTTAATCGCATTATTAATGATAACGGCAAATACGGAAATTGTAACAAAGTAATAGAGTATGGTAATTATCCAACCTCCCGATTGTGTTCCTTCATAGATTAACCAGAAATCATAAAATCCGTGGGAAAATGCAGCCAGGAAAAAGAAGAATATAATTCTAAAAATACCTTTGTTCTTATAGAAGTATTTATATCTGATTATCCCATAGGCTATTAGAGAGGTGTCGAACATGTGTCCAACAGTCGATAGAATGGCTCTGCCATTTATTACAGATGGACCACTTTTATGAAAGTAAAGAACATTTTCGGCAGCCGAGAAACCAAGAGCAGATATGGAAATAAATGCGAGATAGTCGATGGGTTCGTTAAGTTGCTTTTTAAAGAGTAAAAGCACAATAACAAACGGCATCGTCTTCGCAAATTCTTCGACCATTCCAATTTTGAAAATGCAATACAAAAAGTCATTAACGAATTCTCCATTGATTTGAAAATGGAAGCTCTCAAGAACGTATTTGTTCAGTCCCAATACAATGAATACAGAAGAGCAGCCAAGAATGAAAGTTGGAATGAAATACTTTAGTTTTTCATTTTCATAAATGTCAATGAGTCGGTAGTAATCAACCCATATCCAGGCTATAAATACGGCAATGACAATATAAATTCCGATCATTGTTGTAATTACGTTGTACTTATTTTTAATTCCTGTTAGATAATGGGAAGTCTCTGGAATGTTAATTTTGTAAAATCCCAAGCTTTTTTACATTTGCTTTTTAATGCGGTAGATTGAATAGTAATTTCATTTTGCAAACGTATTGTTAAAACGAATTCATTATCAGTTTTAGGTCTATTTTCAATAAATTCAATAACATCGCATCCCCCGTTTTCATTGTAATCACAGGAAGTCTTCAACATGTACAATTTATAAATATCATTATCTATTTTTTCAATTCTAGAAATTTCTGCTTGTGCTGTTGTATGAATACCTGTGCAACCATAGGGCTGATCTCCTGTATAATTATATTCTGCGATCAGTTTGTTTTCGATGTCATTCCGAATTGAGAGTGTAACTCTTGTACCTTCGACTTCTATTCCTTCGGCATATTCTACTTTATATCCTTGCAAACTTGCATAAAAACCAATAACCTCTTTAATTAACTTTAAAGAGTCTGCTTTAAGTCTCTCGATTTGAGCATTTGTATCTAGTATTTTTTCATTTGTTTCGTTTCCTTCCAAATTTGAACCTTCGCTGCAGCTTAGCAGTGCAATCGTAACAAATAGTGAGGCTCCGAAAAGTCTTGTTATATAAGGCATATTAATTTGAAATAAAATTTGTTCTGTTAAATTTAGTTCAATTCTCAATTCATTTCACTCGAGATTCCAATAATTTTCTCCATTCTAAAACGGTGTAACTGCGTAATTCCTCCCGATAGCGATCGGGATCATAATTCCTACTACGTAATGGGAACTGCGTTGCTCTGAGCTCGCTATGCGAGCGGCATGGGTAGTGCCCCCACTGGAGGTGGGGGAAAAATATTTTTAGAATGAAGTCGCATTTTGCGACTTCAAGAAACAAAAAAGCCGCTCGAAAGCGGCTTCCCTGTTGTTTAGGTAATTATTCCTGAGGAAGATTCATTGGGTGAAAGATTCTTGCGAAAGGTTCACTTTGTGAAAGGTCCAGCGAAAAAGCGATTTAAGCGATGCTTAATTTCTTCTCTAAATCTTCAAGATATTTTCTGAAGTGTTTATCGGTTTCTTGTAAGTTGTTCACAGTGCGACAAGCGTGCAATACCGTTGCGTGGTCTTTTCCACCGCAATGAGCACCAATACTTGCCAAACTGCTCTTGGTCATCTTCTTCGCGAAGTACATCGCAATCTGACGCGCCTGAACAATCTCGCGCTTGCGTGTCTTGCTCTTCAACAACTCAATAGGTAAGTCGAAGTAATCGCAAACAACTTTCTGAATGTAATCAATGCTAACCTCACGAGCCGTGTTCTTCACGAACTTGTCAATCATCTGCTTCGCAAGATCCAACGTAATGGCTTTCTTGTTCAACGAAGATTGAGCAATCAAAGAGATCAATGCTCCTTCAAGCTCACGAATGTTCGTGGTGATGCTGTATGCCAAGTACTCAACAACTTCGTCTGGAAGATCAATTCCGTCTGCATACATCTTCTTGCGAAGAATAGCAATACGCGTTTCCAAAGACGGACATTGTAAATCTGCACTCAATCCCCACTTGAAGCGAGACAACAAACGCTGCTCCATGCCTTGCAATTCAACCGGTGGCTTGTCACTTGTTAAAATGATTTGCTTTCCAGTTTGGTGAAGG
>JBILTL010000142.1:0-4540 GCA_044371535.1 Flavobacteriales bacterium
TGTTTAGCAGTTTTAAATTTGAAACCGGATGCGGTCCCTTGTTGTAAAGACCATCGCTCGCGATGACCAACGCGGAAAGATTTCTTCCGCTGAAACGTGCATCAATGGCGCGTTGCAATTTTCCGAAATGAGTAATCTGATCAGAAAAAGAAGCGTCGTTTCCATTCGAAACGTCATCTCCGAAAAGCATGGGCACGACTTCGTAATCTGAACCTAATTTTTCAGTTAGTGATTTCCAATTGTTTAAAAAATCTGTTCGAACGTAATTTGAATCCTTGGTGGAAACAATGGATTGGCTGTTGTCTAAGGCCAAAACAACAACAGGTTTTTCAACGCGCGTTTCGGTGGTTTCAATGAGGGGTTGGAATAGCAAAAGAATGAGCAAGGAGACCACAACAAATCTCAAACCTGCTAAGGCTAATTTAAATTGAAAAGACCAAGACTCTTTCGATTTGCCAAGGAAATACAAACCTGAGGCGTAGGCCAATCCTACCCAAACACAAAGGCTCAAGAGCCATGGAGATGCTTGAGTGATTAAGTGCGCCATAGTTTACATGTGCATACCACCGCAAACGTGAAGCGTTTGTCCGGTCACATAAGAACTTAATTCTGATGCTAAGTAAAGAGTAGTATTTGCAATGTCTGTAGGAGTTCCGCCACGCTTCAATGGAATGGTGTTTCTCCATTCTTCAACCACTTTCTGATCTAACTTTTCAGTCATTTCCGTTTCAATGAACCCTGGAGCAATAGCATTGCAACGGATGTTGCGAGAACCCAATTCTTGTGCAACGCTTTTCGTGAATCCGATCATACCTGCTTTCGATGCAGCGTAGTTCGCTTGTCCCGCATTTCCAGTAACACCAACAATGGAAGTCATGTTAATGATTGAACCGCTGCGCGCTTTCAACATAGGTTTAATTACAGCTTTTGTTAAATTGAAAACAGATTTCAAATTCACACGAAGAACTTCGTCCCATTGCTCTTCGCTCATGCGCATGAGCAAGGTGTCACGTGTGATACCTGCGTTGTTTACTAAGATGTCTACGGTGCCGAATTCAGCAACCACTTCGTCTACGAGCGTTTGTGCTGCGTTGAAATCCGAAGCATCGCTTTTATATCCTTTTGCTTTCACGCCTTTCGCAGCCAATTCTGCTTCGAATGCGCGTGCTTTTTCGTCTGATGATGCGTAGGTGAATGCGATAGTAGCGCCTTGATCGGCGAATACTTCAGCAATTCCTTTTCCTATTCCGCGAGATGCGCCAGTAATGATAGCGACTTTTCCTTCTAATAATTTCATGATAAACTATTTTTACAAATCTACTGCTTCTGCTATTAATTCAGCAATGTCTTTCACTGCTATGGTATGCTCTTGTTCGAAGTGCTTCACGCCATCGGTCATCATGGTGTTGCAAAACGGACACCCTGTTGCTATAACGCTAGGCTTCACAGCTAGCGCGTCTTCTGTACGTTCAACGTTAACTTCTTTGTTTCCTTTTTCGGCTTCTTTGAACATTTGCGCGCCACCTGCACCGCAACACAAACCGTTGGTTTTGCAGCGTTTCATTTCAACCAATTCCGCATCGAGTGCTTGAATGAGTTGTCGTGGCGCTTCGTATTCTCCGTTTCCTCTTCCGAGGTAACACGGGTCGTGGAAGGTTATTTTCTTTCCTTTGAATTCTCCACCTTCAATCTTCAATTTTCCTGTATTCAATAAATCTTGAATCAATTGCGTGTGGTGAACCACTTCGTAGTTTCCTCCCAGTTCAGGATATTCATTCTTTAGTGTATTGAAGCAATGCGGACATCCGGTTACAATCTTCTTCACTTCGTAGGCATTCAAAACACTGATGTTTTGCATAGCCATCATCTGGAAGAGGAATTCGTTTCCTGCACGTTTTGCAGGGTCTCCGGTGCAAGATTCTTCAGAACCCAATATTGCAAACGAGGTGTTTGTGTGGTGAAGAATTTTCGCAATGGCCTTGGTGATTTTCTTTGCGCGGTCGTCGAAACTTCCTGCACATCCTACCCAAAAAAGCACTTCGGGTGTTGTTCCTTCGGCCATGCAATCGGCCATTGTACGTATCTTGAAATCCATGTTGTTCGAATTATTCGTTTGTCCAGTCTGCACGGTTCATAGCACTCATAGCCCAAGGCGCTCCGTTGTTCTCTACGTTGTTGAACATAGAGGTGATGCTGTCGGGCGATTTAGATTCTTCCATGATTAAGTATCTACGAAGATCTACAAGCACTTCCATTGGGTTAATGTTAATTGGGCAAGCATCTGTGCAGGCGTTACATGTTGTGCATGCCCATACTTCTTCTTCAGAAATGTAATCGCGGATTAAACTCTTTCCATCATCTACCCAAACGCCTTTGTTCGCGGCTTTCGCGTTTCCAATTTCTTCCATGCGATCGCGAACGTCCATCATGACTTTTCTTGGAGAAAGTAATTTGCCTGTTTGATTCGCAGGACAAGCGGAAGTACATCTTCCACATTCGGTGCAGGAGTATGCGCTTAGCAGTTGAGTTCGTGTCAAGTCAGAAACATCTTTTACTCCGAAACGCGTGAATTCAACCGGTTCAACAACTGCATTCGGATCTAGCATAAGCTTCACCTCGTTAGTAACGGCTTTGTCGTTCGATAAGTTTCCTGGAGCTTTCAACTTGCTGAAATAGGTTGTTGGAAAGGCGAGGAGAATGTGTAAGTGTTTTGAATACGAGAGATAAACAATGAATCCTAAAATCCCCACAATGTGGAACCACCAGCAGAAATGGCTAAGCCCTTCCAATGCTCCAGTAGACAAAGGCTTTAGGAGGGGTTGATAAATCTGACTTACCCAGAATGAAGGCACACGGGCAGGTGTTGCACTGCGAACTGTAAGAATGCTATCGGCAGCGTTCATGATTAAGAACCCTTTCATTAAAAGAACTTCAGTAATAAGAATAATGTTGGCATCTCTTCTTGGCCACTCCTTTATTTCAGGAGATTGGAAGCGCTTGATCTTTCCGAAATTGCGACGAACGAGGAAAACAACGCACGCAATGATTACTAGTCCGGCTAACACTTCAAACAGATTTATTAAAAGTCTGTAGTAACCTCTGAACCCGATGAATGAACGATGCTCACCTGTAAGTCCGTCTACGATGATTTCTATTAATTCAATATTGATAACAACGAAACCAACGTAGAGAATGAGGTGCATGAGTGCAACAAATGGACGAGAAAACATTTTGCCTTGTCCGAAAGCCACCAGTATCATGGTTTTGAGTCGTTCGCCTTTGCGGTCGGTTTCAGGACCTTTTTGTCCGAGGAGAATGTTTCCCTTTACAAACTGATATCTTTTGAAGATAAAGAATCCGGCAACGGCCAGTAATAATGCGAATATGATTTGAGAGATCATAAATGATTTCGATTTTTAAATTGAAGAATTACTTACCACCTTTTTCTTGAATCATCTGGTCAATGATTTTTTTCATGTCTTCCAATTCTGATTTGGAAAACTTATCTGCGTCACGTCTTCCGAATAGAGAGAATCCAACGTAGCTCTTGGGGTGGTTGCGCATATCGTCTAGCAGAAGATCTAAGCTGTGCGTTGCACTGACCAATTCGTTGTGAAGGCTGTCGTTATTAACGAGTTTGCCAAGGGTACCTTGTCCGCTATTCACCTTAGTCATAACGTCTTCAAAATGTCCCATTGCTTGTTCTACTTTGAAAAGGGTAGTCGTCAGTCGAATGCGTGAAAGTGTATCTGTGAATTGCGATACATTTCTAATAGCTTGATCTATGCGGTCGTTGTTCGCTTTGAGCGTATTCGTCAATGATTGTGCGTTGCTTATGATTTCAGAAACCTTTCCGCCGTTGTTGGCAATAAGAACATTCAGATTCGCAGAGGTTGATTCTAAATTGTTCATGGTGCGTTGCAGCGAGCTGAACAAGGAAGGAAGCCCTTCTGCACCAGAGTTGTTCAATGTACGTTGAAGGCTAGTGAGAACGCTGTCTACTTCTTGGAAAATTTGAGCGGACTTTTGTTTGATGGGGTCGATTTCATTTTTCAAGGTTTCAGCAAAACCTTTTTCAAGAACTGCTTTTAATGTGTCTTTGGAGCTAGCCATAACGGTACTGTCACCCATGACTATTTGAATAGCTTTTCCTCCGAAGAAGTCTGAGTCGTAAATTTTTAATTGTGAATCTTTCGGCACAGCAACATCTGCATCGTTCAAGACAACTTCAACAACAAGCCTACCTGAACCGTTCGATTCAAGCTCGATGCTTTTTACAATTCCAATTTTAAAACCGTTGATGATAACCGGGCTTGATACTTCCAAACCGCCAATTTCATCGTAGATAGCGTAGTACCGCGTTTGCGTTGAAAAGATGTTTACGCCTTTTAAAAAACTTACTCCGAAATAGACGAGAGCAAGGATAACAATAACTACAGCTCCTATGACTACTTCGTTGCGTGATTTTTTACCACTCATTTCTGCATTTTTTTGTGGGCTTCTTCGTTGCTTATTCGGATGCCGTTTTCAAAGGCTACAA
>JBILTL010000040.1:0-15435 GCA_044371535.1 Flavobacteriales bacterium
TGCAAAAGTAGTCAATTCAATTTTCTACTATATTTGCACTCGATGGCAAAGAAAATTACCTTGATCAATGGCGGACTGCTGAATATGATCATTCAAAGGTTGTGTCGTCAATTAATCGAAAATCACCAAGACTTTTCTTCAACGGTACTCATAGGCTTACAACCGCGAGGGGTGTTTTTTATGGAACGCGTTGTTGAGGAATTATCGAAGTCTGGACATCAAGTGAAATGGGGAATAGTAGACCCGACTTTCTATCGCGACGATTTTCGTATTCACGACAAACCGCTTCTAGCGAAGTCAACAGATATGAAGCACAGTGTGGAAGGAATGAATGTGGTGTTGATAGACGATGTGTTGTACACCGGAAGAACTATTCGTGCGGGTATTGAAGGGCTTATGGAATACGGAAGACCGAAGTCTGTGGAATTGTTGGTTCTTATTGATCGGAAGAAGGGTAGAGAAGTTCCAATTGAAGCGACTTATGTAGGGAAGGAAGTAGAGAGTTTCGATAATCAACGTGTTAGAGTTATGTGGAAGAGTGAAGGTGAAAAAGAAGATCATGTAATTTTTTTGAACGACTAAGATGAAGCTGAGCACCAAACACCTCATTGCCATTGAGCCGCTGAAAAAAGCGGACATTGACTTGATTTTTTCGCAAGCCGACGAGTTCAAAGAAGTATTAAACAGACCCATTAAGAAGGTTCCTTCTTTAAGAGATATTACGGTAGCCAATTTGTTTTTCGAAAATTCAACACGAACACGTTTGAGTTTTGAATTGGCAGAGAAAAGATTAGGCGCAGATGTGGTGAATTTTTCTGCGTCAACGTCTTCAGTAAAGAAAGGTGAAACACTCATAGATACCGTGAACAACATCTTGGCTATGAAAGTAGACATGGTGGTTATGCGTCACGCTTCACCTGGTGCATGTCAGTTTCTGGCTGAAAGAACGAATACGGTTGTGGTAAATGCTGGTGACGGAACACACGAACATCCGACACAAGGATTGCTCGATGCGTTTTCAATCAGAGAAAAATTAGGTGAAGTCAAAGGGAAAAAGGTTGTAATAGTTGGAGATATAACGCACAGTCGCGTTGCATTGAGCAACATCTATTGCCTCCAAAAACTTGGTGCTGAGGTTATGGTGTGCGGACCGACAACATTAATCCCAAAGCACATTGAATCACTCGGTGTTAAAGTTGAACACAATCTTCAACGCGCCTTGGAGTGGTGCGATGTAGCGAATATGTTGCGCATTCAATTGGAGCGTCAAGATGCTGGAATACCTTATTTCCCTAGTCTTCGAGAATACACTGAGTTATTCGGGCTTACTCAAGATCGCTTAAATGCGTTGGGGAGGGAAATCGTAATCATGCACCCCGGACCAATTAATCGCGGTGTAGAGATTTCAAGCGAAGTTGCAGATGGTAACAATAGCATTATTCTAAATCAGGTTGAAAATGGCGTAGCCGTAAGAATGGCAGCGATTTTCCTTCTTGCTCAAGGGATTAAAAGAGTAAGTTAATTCTTCAATGTCTTTTTTTGTTTTTCTTTCTAGAAATTAACTAAATTTGGGCAAAACGCATTTTATGAATTTTGTTTCAGATCAAAAAGAAAAGTTAGTTTACATCACTTCGAACGTGGAGAAGTTGGATGCTATTTACGCTCCAGAGCTCAAGTCGGAGTTGGTGCTTCAAAACAGAAACACTCAGCGAAACATTATTGTTGACCTTTCTGCTACGAAGTATATTGACTCTTCTGGATTGTCTGCATTGCTTGTAGGACAGCGTCTATGTCGCGATGCGAATGGTACATTCGTCGTTTGCGGATTGCAAGAAACAGTTAAAAAATTAATTTCCATTTCTCAGTTAGACTCAGTGTTTAAAATCACTCCAACATTGAACGAGGCCATTGATTTGGTATATATGGAAGAAGTTGAACGTGAAATCTAAACCCTATATGAATAAACAATTACTTTCTGTATTCGCTTTTGTAGCGCTTTCATTGTCTGCAGCTGCACAATGTAACTCTAACGATTACGATTGGGCTGGACAAACTTTTGGAGTTAGTCCAAACCCAACCCTAGGAGAAAATTTTGCTCCAGGTCTTCAAGGTCAGCCTTATGCTGATGTTCTTTATGTAAGAACTCCAACAACTGCTGCTGACATTGATCCGTCATACCCTGCATTGATCTCTATCAATAGCATTCACTTGGATGCTGTGTTTTATGGAATCGTTTCAGACGTAGATACCACTTGGGCAGACTTGTCTGGTTTGGGTCTTTCGATCGCTTGTAATAACAACGGTGAATATGCAGATCCTTGTATGTTCGGTGCTGGTGCAGGTTACTGCGGAGACATCACTGGAACTCCAAACGCAACGGGTATTTTCCCAGTTAAGATTGTGGTTACTGCAAACTTACTTTTGTTAGGAGATGTTCCTTATGAGTTCACAGGTTACACACTTGACTTCTCTGGAAACAGCGTAACTGAAGGTGTTTCTTTCAACGATGTAGTTAAAGTTTCTCCAAACCCAGCAAACGAATTCACTTTGGTGACTTTCCCAATGGGTGCTAACGAGCAAGCAGAAGTTTCTGTATACAACACCATGGGTCAATTGGTTTTCTCTGAGAAAACAATGACAACTCCAGGTGCAAACACTTACCGTTTGAACACTTCGAACCTTCCAGTAGGAAACTACGTGGCTCGTCTTGTTTCAGGAAAGAATGTTGCAGAGAAGTTGATTCAAGTTCAACACTAATAGAAATTATTCACGACCTTTGAAACCGTCTCGTATTCCACGAGGCGGTTTTCTTTTTTATGCAGTTTCAAATTACCATACTCGGATGTGGCGCCGCAACGCCAACCTCGCGCCACAAGCCTACAGCGCAGGTGGTGAATGTGCACGACAAATATTTTTTGATCGACTGCGGTGAAGGAACACAAATGCAATTGCGGAAATACAAGGTGAAGATGCAGCGCATTCAAGCCATCTTCATTTCACATCTGCATGGCGATCATTTCTTCGGACTAATCGGACTTCTGAGTACCTATAATTTGTTGGGAAGGAAAACGCCATTGACAATTTACGGACCTCCCGGTTTAGAGGAAGTTATTCGTCTTCAATTCAAAGTTTCAGAATCATATTTCGAATACGAATTGAATTTTGTCGAAACGCAAGACAAAGAGAAACAACTCATTTTTGAAGACGATACTTTGCGTGTTTATTCGTTTCCTTTGAAGCACCGTGTGCCTTGCACCGGATTTGTGTTCGAGGAAAAGGAGCGTAGGTTGAATGTGGAAAAATGGGCCATCATTGAATTCAAACTTCAGCCGTCAGAAATACTCTTGTTGAAGAAGGGAATCGATGTTGAACGAGAGAACGAAGTGATTCCATTTGGAAAGGTGACCAGTCCTTCAATCCCGATTCGCCGATACGCCTATTGTTCAGACACGGCTTACGACGAACGAATTGTTCCGAATATTTTGAATTCTGATTTGGTTTATCACGAAACCACCTTTTTGCAAGAAGACACGGAACGTGCAAAAAAGACCTTTCATTCAACAACGATTCAAGCGGCGACGATAGCAAAAATGGCCAATGCAAAGAAATTAGTAGTTGGACACTACAGCAGTCGTTACAGTGACGACGAGCTCTTTAAGACTGAGGCTATGACGGTATTTCCAAATTCAGATATCGCGAACGAAGGAGTCGTTTTCGATCTATAAAAATCTTTTCTGCGAGTGAGTGTATTTGGTACACTTTCTATATCTTGCGGGTATGAATAAGCAACGATTAAGTTTTTGGCAAATCTGGAACATGAGCTTTGGCTTCATGGGAATCCAGTTTGGATGGGCGCTTCAAATGGCGAACATGAGCTCTATTTATGAGTTTCTTGGTGCCAAGTCCGGCGAGATCCCATTGCTTTGGTTAGCGGCACCCTTAACCGGTTTTATTGTTCAGCCCATAATTGGCTACTTGAGCGACCGCACGTGGCATCCAACGTTTGGAAGAAGAAGACCTTATTTTATGATAGGGGCTATATTAAGTTCTATTGCTTTGGTGCTTATGCCTAATTGCAGTGAGTTATGGATGGCAGCCGGATTGTTGTGGATTCTAGATTCTTCCATTAATATTTCTATGGAGCCTTTCAGAGCTTTTGTTGCAGACAACCTTCCGGAAGAGCAGCGAACGTTTGGTTTTAGTATGCAATCGTTTTTTATAGGATTAGGATCTGTTGTCGCGAGCGCTCTGCCATGGATTTTCACAAATTGGGTGGGAATGAAAGACGAAGTAGGTCACGTTGGAATTCCTTCAAATGTGAAGTGGAGTTTCTATATTGGTGCTTGTGCCTTTTTCCTTTTTGTTCTCTACACTGTTGTCACGTCTAAAGAATACCCACCAGCAGAGGAGAAGAAGCAAGATGATAAACAAATTGAAAAGAATAAAGTTGGTATTCGTCAAGGACTGAATGAGATCATAGAGGCTATTTTAAATATGCCGAAGCGCATGAAGCAATTGGCATTGGTGCAATTTCTTACTTGGCCCGGATTGTTTTTAATGTGGTTTTATTACACACCTGCTGTGGGCGCTGATATTTTTGGTGGAAGCGCAGCCGATACTTCAGATCCTGCGCTTCGGGCGTTGTATCAAGAAGGCACCGAACTAGCAGGTTTAACATATTCATTTCAGAATTTAATCACGTTTTTGTTTGCGATGTTTCTTCCTGTTTTGGCTAAACCGTTGGGACAGAAATTCACCCATCAGCTTTGTCTGACTGTTGGAGGTCTTGGACTTATTTCGCTCTCATTTATTCACGGAGCTCAAAATCAGATCTTCTTGTTTGCCGTTATGGGCGCAGTGGGTATTGCTTGGGCAAGTATTCTCTCGATGCCTTACGCGATGTTGGCAGATTGCCTTCCTGAAAATAAAATCGGGGTGTACATGGGGATCTTTAATTTCTTCATTGTTCTTCCTGAAATTATTGCCGCGCTCTCTTTTGGTTGGGTAATGGAAACTTTTTTAGATAACAACAGAGTTCTAGCTGTTTCAATAAGTGGAGGATTATTGATTTTAGCAGGAATTTTAACCATGCGCATTAGCGAGACGAAGAACTCTTAGAACTATCTTTGAATTTCTAATTCGAAACGATAGTGGAGCTTGTATCAACTTTTCTTCCAACACAATACGGCGACTTTGAAATTAAGGCGTTCGATAGCGGCAATGCCGAACTTCCGAACCTTGCTTTGATTCATCCTGATTGCAATTTATCTGAACCTGTTGTTGTTCGAATCCATTCGGAGTGCATGACAGGAGATGTTTTCGGTTCGCGCAAGTGCGATTGCGGAGAGCAGCTGCACGCAGCACTTAAGCAATGCGGCGAACAAAAGGGAGTGCTCATATACTTACGTCAAGAGGGAAGAGGCATTGGTCTAATAAATAAATTGAAGGCCTATCAACTTCAAGAAAATGGTATGGACACTATCGATGCAAATATTGCGTTAGGCTTCGAGGCTGATCTAAGAACATTTGATCAGGCTGTAGAAATACTTTTGGAATTGGGTGTTCAACATGTTAAACTGTTAACCAATAATCCTTTGAAGTTAGAAGCGCTTCAGGGAATAGGTTTTGCTAGTGTAGAACGAATTCCATTGCATGGAACTGAATTCGATTCAAATAAAAATTATTTGAATACGAAGCGAGAGAAAATGGGTCATCAACTTTAAAATTTTGCACATGAATAAAGCCTTATTCATATCAATTTTTTTATTGGTATTGTCAGCATCGAGCTACGCTCAGAATTGTGAATACACACCTTCCAAGAATATTCAAAAGAGTTTAGATAAAGCTTCTGAGAGTAAGAAATACTCCAGTGAAGACCGTATTGTATTTTTAGAAAAGGCCATTGAAGAAGATCCAGAATGTTTGCCCTGCTTGCTTCAGTTGGGAGAAATGAAATTCTTAAGGGCGAAAAGATTGAATTCAGGATTTGAGGATGTAATTAAAATATACGAAGACCTGAAATCAAAATGCGAGGATTATCATTCTGAAATGTATTACTACCTCGGCGCTATGAATTACGCAAGTCAGCATTATTCAGAAGCCACTGAGTATTTCGAAAAGTTCTTACGTTTTCCAGATGGAGATCCGTCGAAGTTCAATGCCAACTACGATAAGAAATACAAGGAAGTTGAAGAGGCTTTGCTTTCAGTGAAGACCTATAATAAAATTTTCAACGGAAATAAAAACTATGTTTTCGTTCCAAAGAAGGTAACAGGTGTTTCAACAGCGAGTGACGAGTATTTGCCAATGATCTCTCCAGACGGCGAGATTTTGTTTTTCACTCGACTGAATTTCAAACAAGCGAAAGGTGATATTACAGGAAGGCAGGTGGAAGAATTCACCTGGAGTAAAAGGAAGGATATCAATGCTGGCTTCGACAAAGGCGATCCGCTTGAACCGCCATTCAATAAGGGTGGTTCATACGGAGGAGCAACGCTTTCCATTGATAATAAAGAATTGATCATTGCGAAGTCTAATCCAGTTGAGAAGAATCCAAACAACATTGATTTGTTCTCAACGAAATTTGAAAGAGTCACAAAGCCAGATGGCACCATTGGGTACGTTTGGAGTGAATGGGTGAGTCTGGGCGAAGGTGTGAATACACCCGACGGATGGGAAGCTCAACCGTCATTAAGTGGAGATGGTCAAACACTCATTTTTGCGGGAGTGCGTCCGGAGTGCATGAAAGACAATTCTGGAAATTACACACACGATTTGTTTGTCTCGCGAAAGCAGGCAGACGGAACGTGGGGAAAATGCACACCTCTTCCAAGTTCTATAAATACTGCCGGTCAAGAAAAAGCTCCTTTTATACATAGCGATAGTCACACCATTTATTTTTCTAGCGATGGACACTTGGGCGTTGGCGGAATGGATTTCTTTTATGCGAAAATGAATGATGACGGTACATTCAGTGACGTCGAAAATATTGGCGCTCCCATCAACGATGACAGTGATCAAATTGGAATTATCGTAAGCAGTGATGGTGAATTGGCGTACTTCGGAGCGAATAAATACATGGGAGAAAAAAGCTATGATATTTTTCAATTTGATTTGCCTGAAAAAGCGAAGCCGGAGCGTGTAGCAATTATTAAAGGAGAAGTTAAGGGAGACGATGGAACACCTGCACAGAACGCTTCAGTAACCATTCAGTACGCCCAATCGGGAAGTGAAGAGCAAGTGAAGGTGAACAACGATGATGGTTCTTATGCAGCAGTTGTTCGAACAAATAAAAAAGAAGATGTTGTATTGAAAGTTGAAGGAGAGAACATTGCTTTTAATGCACATGTTATCTCTAAGAAAGACAACGATAATCCTGCTGCAATTTTGAAATTGAATTTGGAAACTTCAGTTGTAGCAGAGAATAAGCCATTTGTCATCAACGATATTTATTACTCGACGAGTTCAACAACCATTAGCGAAGAGTCGAAACTGATTTTAATTCAGTTCGCGGATTACTTGAAAGATCATCCGACATGGATTATTGAATTGCGCGGACACACAGATAATATTGGTGACGATAAATCGAATGAAGCGCTTTCTTTGGGAAGAGCCAATCAGGTTAAAGACTTTTTAGTTTCGAACGGGGTGAAGGTGGAACAACTTTCAGCAAAAGGATTCGGTAAATCGAAGCCCGTTGCTTCGAATGATACCGAAGCGGGAAGAGCTAAGAACAGAAGAACAGAATTTGTAATTAAAAAACTCTAGCATGCGAATAGATATTCTAACCATTCTGCCGCGCTTGCTAGACGGGCCTTTCGCAGATTCAATTTTGAATCGCGCACAAAAAAATGGTCTGTGTGAAATTCACATTCACAACATTCGCGATTACTCAACCGATAAACACAAGAGTGTAGACGACTATCAATTTGGTGGAGGAGCAGGAATGGTGATGCTTATTCAGCCTATTGCAGATTGCATAGATAAGTTGAAGGCTGAGCGCGAATACGACGAGATTATTTATTTAACACCAGACGGAGAGAGACTCAATCAAAGCATGTGCAACACCTTTTCGTTGGGAAAGAATTTGCTCATGATATGTGGACATTACAAAGGCATTGACCAACGTTTGCGCGATCACTATGTGACACGCGAGATTTCAATAGGCGACTATGTTTTAAGTGGAGGAGAATTAGCAGCTGCTGTTTTAGTAGATGCGATCGTGCGATTAATTCCGGGTGTAATGAACGATGAAACGAGTGCCTTGACCGATTCATTTCAAGATAATTTATTAGCTCCTCCAGTGTATACGCGTCCTGCTGAATACAACGGATGGAAAGTTCCAGACGTCCTAACTTCTGGAAACTTCAAGGCCATTGAAGATTGGCGCATGCAACAAGCTTTCGAGAAAACGAAAACAAGAAGACCCGACTTGCTATGAGCACGCCACTTGCAGAAAGAATGCGTCCGAAGTCATTCGATGAATACGTGGGACAATCGCATTTGATTGGCAAGGGCGCTGTTTTGCGGAGCATTATTGAAAGCGGACACATTCCAAGTGTGATCTTTTGGGGTCCTCCGGGTGTGGGGAAAACCACACTCGCAAACATCATTGCTCAAACTCAACAACGTCCCTTTTTTTCGCTCTCTGCCATCAATAGCGGAGTGAAAGAAATTCGTGAAGTGTTAGATCAAGCAGGGAAGGGCGGACTTTTCCAGAAGAGCGCGATCTTATTCATCGACGAGATTCATCGCTTTTCAAAGAGTCAGCAAGATTCATTGCTTGGCGCAGTGGAGAAGGGAGTTGTAACTCTTATTGGCGCGACAACAGAGAACCCATCCTTTGAAGTGAATGGTGCGTTATTGTCGCGCTCGCAGGTATACACCCTGAATGCGCTCACCAAAGATGAACTCAATCAGTTGTTGGAAGATGTTATTGTTCGCGATGAAGCGCTTCGCGCAAAAAATATTCAATTAGAAGAAACGCAATCGTTGTTGAAATACAGCGGCGGCGATGCTCGTCGATTGTTGAATGTACTTGAGCTCGTTGTAGAATCTATTTCAGAGACGCCTTGCGTCATTAAAAACGCTTCGGTAGAGAATGTTATTCAAACCAATGCTGCACGCTACGACAAGACGGGTGAGATGCATTACGATGTTATCTCAGCGTTTATAAAAAGCGTTCGCGGAAGTCACGCGCAGGCTGCGACGTACTATTTGGCACGCATGATCAAAGGCGGTGAAGATCCATTGTTCATTGCGCGCAGATTAGTAATTCTGGCTTCAGAAGATATTGGATTAGCCAATCCGAATGCGCTGTTGATTGCTGAAGCCACTTTTCGCGCGGTTCAAAATATAGGCTGGCCAGAAGCGCGCATTCCGTTGAGCATGTGCACGGTGTATTTGGCAACCAGCGCGAAGAGCAATTCTGTATACACCGCTATTGACGCGGCTTTAGCGTTGGTAGAACAGACAGGTGATTTGCCTGTTCCAATGCATCTTCGAAATGCTCCAACGAAATTGATGAAAGAATTGGGCTACGGAAAGAACTACGAATACGCGCATGCGCACGAAGGGAATTTCGTTCGTCAAGAATTTCTTCCGAGTGAAATTTCTTCTTCGGAATTTTATATTCCAGGAAACAATCCAAAGGAAGCGGCTATTCTGAAGTGGCTTCAAGAACGCTGGGGAACGAATGAATAATACCACAACAAGGAACTTCGGACTCGATCTGTTTCGAGCATTAGCCATTCTGTTGGTTGTGTTGTCTCACGGAAAATTTTTATTGAATGGAACCGTCTTAGAGAATTTTCCTTACGTGAAAATGCTAGACGGCGTTGATTTGTTTTTTGTTCTTAGCGGATTTTTAATCGGTGGAATTTTATTAAAGACTTCTTCTGAAGGGCTTAATTGGCGGGCTGTAGCGCACTTTTGGAAGAGAAGGTGGTTGCGAACATTGCCGAATTATTATTTGATTTTATTGTTGAATTTTATTTTCATTTCGTGTGGAATTATTTCCGGAGACTTAACTGTTTTCGGTTGGAAGTTTATCGTCTTCCTTCAAAATTTCACGAAGCCGTTGATTGGATTTTTCTGGGAATCGTGGAGCTTAGCAGTGGAGGAGTGGTTCTATATTTTTACCCCTTTAATGTTGTGGGGTCTGCTGAAAGTACTTCGATTGAAATGGGCTTATCTCGTTGCAACGCTTTTAATGATTGCTATTCCATTGATTGTTCGCGTTTATTCATTCGATCCAAGGCTCGATGATTTTTGGTTCGATGTGCAGGTTCGAAAGGTTGTGGTGCTTCGACTCGATGCTATTGCATTCGGTTTGTTGCTCGCTTGGATATATTCTTTCCATAAAAATCTTTGGGACAAGTGGAAGAACATAGCTCTTCTTTCAGGATTGGCAGTTGTTTTAATCTTGTTGAATTACAGCGCATCGAATTCAACTTTTTATCGTCAAGTGATTTATTTCAGCATAACGCCATTGGCTATTGCGCTTATTCTGCCTTGGTTTGAAGGGCTAACATCCTCTTGGAAACGCATGGTCGGTGCAGTGACTCACATCAGTAAGATTTCATATTCGATGTATTTAATAAACCTTGCGCTTGTTGCGCAAGTCATCGGATTGAATTTTCCTGTTCAAGGAAATGCAGACGGTATAATGAAGTACCTCAGTTATTGGGTAATCGTTATTGCCGTTTCTTCGGCGCTTTATCATTTTGTCGAAAGGCCGATTCTTCGGTGGAGAGATGACGCTTCACGATGACGCAACGCGTTGCGAATTAATTGAGGTGGTTTGCGATGTTAAGAGCGATGGAAGGGCCTTCGTAGATAAAGCCAGTGTACACTTGAACAAGAGAAGCGCCAGCATTTAATTTTTCTTGCGCATCTTTTGAAGTGTGAATTCCACCGACACCAATAATTGGAAAAGCGCCGTTCGATTTTTGATTTAAATATTGAATGACTTCTGTTGATCTTTTGCGAACAGGAGCTCCGCTTAGACCGCCCATTCCTATATTTTGAATGGTATCTGAATTCGTTTGCAAATGCTCACGGGAAATTGTGGTGTTGGTTGCAATTACGCCGGCAATTTTAGTTTCAAGAACAATTTCTACAATGTCGTTTAATTGTGACTCCGTCAAGTCCGGAGCGATTTTTAAAAAGATTGGTCGAGGTATTGGAAACGTATTATTTGTTTCAGCAAGAGCAGAAAGAATTTTCATTAGCGGTTCTTTCTCTTGCAGTTCGCGTAATCCCGGAGTGTTCGGTGAGCTAACATTAACTACGAAATAATCAACGCAATCATGAAGTGCATTTAAACAGATTAAATAATCATTGAGCGCATCTTCATTCGGAGTGACTTTATTCTTTCCAATATTTCCTCCAACAATAATGGTTGACTTTCTCTTTCGAAGTCTTTCAGCAGCAGCTTCCACGCCACCGTTATTGAAACCCATGCGATTGATTAGACCATTGTCCAACGGAAGACGGAACAATCTTGGTTTATCATTGCCCGGCTGAGCCTTCGGTGTGAGCGTTCCAACTTCTACATGTCCGAATCCTAACAACGCTAACTCATCAATCCATCGCGCATCTTTATCGAACCCCGCGGCCAAACCAACTTTGTTTGAAAAGGAAATTCCTGCTACTTCAGTTTTGTTTTCTTTCGCTTTGAAAATGCTTTTCAAAATAATTTTTCCTCCAGGAATCTTTGTTGTGAATTTCAAAAGATCCATCGCCAAGTAATGCGCCTTCTCTGGGTTGAATAGAAAAAAGAAAGGTTTAATCAGAAGCTTATACATGCTGCAAAAATACAGCATCTCATCCATCAATCGCAGATTGTCATCACCTTTGGTGGCCGTCATCCACGAAGTGGTTTTGGTGAATAACTCTGTTGATATGTGTGAATTTCACTTTCGTCGCAAGGCTTCGTATGCCGTTTATTTTTGATGAAATCGAAAGATTAAAAAATCGTTAAGGAATATGATTACATTTTTTGGAAAGAAGAAAATCTCAGCAGAGCGCGCAGCAGCCATGTTCGTGAACACGTTGTTAGATTCAGTTGAAGACGGATTCCCTGAGGTAGCAGGTTTCATTCGTGACACCCCAGAGTTTGTTTGCACTCCGAAAATTAGCGACGAAGAATATGGTAAGTTCTTAATGATTGCCATTGTTGGTAATTTCAATTATTTAAATGAGCATTTCCGCGACGGTGAAGGTGATTTAATTATTCAGCATTGTGTAGATCAGTTCGCACCTGTTTTCGATTTATCTCCAGTTGCTTTCCAATCGAAATTGAACGACTACAAGAAGTTCATGGCTCACGTGAATTTTCCTTCGAAGAATGTATTGTACAGCATGTCGAAAGCATTTTTCTTCAAATACGAATTGAATCAATACCAAGACGAGTATTTCAGAAACATGAATACTCCGAATCCAATCTTCTTGAAAAGCTTAGACGAGGTTATGCGTAACTTCATTTGGGACTGGTCTGCTTTCTGCGACAAGTACAAGGTTCAGTTAGGGACGGTGTAACCGCTTCACGGACGATACTTCGTGATTAACTAATTTTCAATGAAGTATTCAAAGAAGGTGTCTTTCCCTGATTTTAAATCTTCTAGGGTTTGTTCCAAAGGAATATTTGGAAGTATAGGCGTTCGCGAATAACTGAACGTATTCTTATAGTTATAACGAATAGTCGGAACCGAATAAGAGATTCCAGATTGTGAAAGTTCAACTTCAGTAGCGTTTCCCCAAGTGCCATTAGCTGTGGCGTTGCAAGGTGTTCCAATAAGAACTGCTCTGTGGTTACTTTGAAGCAATTGCGCGAAATCACAAGCAGCAGATACTGTATTTCCATTCATAAAAATCGCAAGCGATCCATTGTATACGTGCTCTCTGCGTTGCCTCTGCGGAATGCTGAAATAAGCGGTGTCTAATGTTTCCAACGGTGTTTGACTAAGAATATAATACTGGTACATATCCTCGTTTCGTTTGAACTGTTTTTCAGTGAATTTTGGGAAATGCTTTTTTCTGAAATTTGAAATGATTTGATAAGAATAGTCGCTGGCTTTCCATATAATATTGCTAGGTGTATTCAAACCATCAGGCATTACGAACGAGCAGAGGTATTCAACCATAGCACTGGATCCTCCCGGGTTATCTCTAACGTCAATGGCAATGTCTGTAATGCCTAATTCACGAACTGAATGAAAGAACTTTCTTATTTTTCTGACATCGTTTTGAAAAGGTCGAGAAGAAAACGAATGTATGGTTAGTACGCCTTTCCAGTCGTGTAAATTGAATTCACCTTTTTCATTCAAATAAAAAGTAGTTTCAATGTTCTTTTTTTCAGTTTTGAAATTGTCTCTTCTGATTTTTTGGAGTTCCTTCATACTGACAAGTTTCACAACTGTGCTGTCTAACTTTCCATCGGTCTGAAAGACGATTGTTTCAAGATCACCCGCGTATTGCGTGGGATTGGCAAAGAACTGCGATGGGGTGTAGTAATAAGGTGCGGCTTCATTGCTAGCGTTCATGGCATGGCCTTCGTCTGTACTCCATTCTTTAGCGAGCGCATGCAATTCCTTCATCGATAATTTTCCTATGGAAACAATTTCACTTCCAACAGGAGGGCCGTTGATGTAATCTTTTTCAACGTAAAATTTCCCGTCTATGGGTTGAATGTACAGAGGCAAAAATCCGGAGTTGTAGCCAGCGGATTCGAACATCAAACGGAACACAAGCGTCTGCAAATGCGAGTCTTCAACAACACGAATAAAACGATTAAGATTTTGTGCATGCTCAATCATGGTTCGGTCTTCCGAATAGAAGTCAAAGGCTTTTTTATACGCTTCATCGAAGGCCTCCTTTCCGCAATAGGCATAAGGATCGGGATGAACAGTTAGAAGTTTTTCTTCCAGTTCAATAAGATCGTCAACTAAAAAGTCTTTGCAGATAACTTCAATGTTCCGTTCACAGCGGTAATAGGCTTTTGAATTCGGATCGAAGCACATATCGGTTTGTGCCGATATCTGAATAGCAGCAAGTATAAAAAGTGAAGAAAGAAATTTGCGCACTTATTCGTCGTTGCGTTTTTTAACCATGGTTAAGATTGTCGCTAACGCTACTGTCTCGCCGGTTTCATCATAAACGTCAACCAAAAACTTCACAATTCCTTTTGGAATATCGTCTTCGCTGCGTTTCTCTTGCGCAATTTTTTCCTTAACAGTAAAACGAACAGCAATGGTCATTCCAGGATAAACAGGCTTCGTGAAGCGCGCTTCATCTATACCGTAGTTCAATAAGACTGGACCTTTCTTTGGATCTACAAACAATCCAGCTGCTTTCGATAAAACGAAATATCCGTGAGCCACGCGACGCTCGAAGATGGTTCCTTCCAACGAAGTGGCATCCATGTGTGCGTAGAAATTATCGCCACTCACATTCGCGAAGTTCACGATGTCTGCTTCTGAAACAGTGTGCTTATGCGTGAAGACTGTGTCTCCAACAACTAGGTCTTCGAAATGCTGACGAAACAAATGGGGTTGTGCTTCGGCTTGCTCTCCGCCTTGCTGATAAACGCCTGTGATAGCCGTAAGCATAGTTGGTGAACCTTGAATAGCCGTGCGCTGTAAGTAGTGCATAACACCACGCTTTCCACCCATTTCCTCTCCACCGCCCGCACGTCCCGGTCCTCCGTGAACGAGCATAGGCATTGGGCTTCCGTGACCGGTGCTTTCTTTCGCACTCGCTCTATTCAATACTAAAATTCTTCCGTGATGCGATGCAGCGTTAATGACGAAATCGCGAGCAATGCTTGTATCGTTTGTGGTGATGCTACACACCAAACTTCCTTTTCCTAATTTCGAAATAGCAACAGCTTCTTCAGTCGTAGTATAAGGCATAAGCGTAGAGATTGGTCCGAACGCTTCAACGTTGTGTGAACTTAATTTTTCGAACGGCTTGTCATTCAACAAGAGTGTTGGAGACATGAAAGCACCTTTCGAATCTTCCGCTTCGATAAGGTTGATGGCATCGTTTCCGAATACAACCTCACTTTCTCTTTTCAATTCGTTCAACGCAGCAAGAACATCTTCGCGCTGCGCCTTTCCTGCCAAGGATCCCATGCGAACTTTTTCGTTGCGAGGGTCACCAATGGCAGTTTGTCCGAGGGCTTTCACGAGCGCTTCTTGAACGTCTGACAAATATTTTTCAGGAACTAAAATTCTTCTTACTGCCGTACATTTTTGTCCGCACTTCACCGTGATTTCTTTGCGAACTTCCTTCACGAATAAATCAAATTCTTCTGTGCCTGGTGCAGCGTCTAGCCCAAGAATTGCGGCATTCAGCGAATCTGCTTCCATGGTGAATGGAATGGCTTGGTCTACTAATCGCGGATGCGACTTCAACATTTTTCCTGTTGAAGCA
>JBILTL010000041.1:0-15410 GCA_044371535.1 Flavobacteriales bacterium
GACGATAAAACAAAAACGGGTTCAAATAATGAAGATCCAATTCTCTTCGACTTGCCGAATCTCTTGCTTGCCAAACAACCATTTCATGCGCCGACACCGACCATTTCTTATTGATCTTCCACTCGAGTGTGTGCACTGCGACATACTTCGGATTTAAATCGAAATGATCTTGCATGCGTTGAAGGCTATGTGTTCGCGACCAAAGATTCGTGAATGTGATTTTCTTTCCAATCTTCGTTTCCAATTTCATAAATGGAAGAGCACTTGCGCTGCTCGAAAGAATGAGCGAGCGATAACCGTATCCTAAATTCTGTCTTGAGTTACCGGCAGACCAAGTAAAGTGATTACCCAATTTTCTGGAATAAACTATTTCCGGAATTGCGGCGAAGGCTGTGGCTCCAGAGTCGGGCGTTAGCACTCTTCCAAAGTTTGGAAGAACTCCTAAGGAATCTAAAAAACGTTTATTGAATTCAGGGAGATGAAAAACGGCGCCGGTTAGCGACAGCGACAACTTATTCTTTTCATTCTTAAAAATATTGCTGTAGTTCAACACTGCTGAATATCCAAAATTGGAAATTTCTCGGGAACGATCCAGTCCTGCGGCAACTTCAAAATTAAATTTTGACTGGACAATATCAATTTCCCCTTTTATCAAAGCGGGGAATCCCAAATCATTAATAATTGTGTCTTGCGAAAAGACAACATTCCCAACGATAAAAAGCGCGAGTATAGCAATGATTTTTTTCACGAGGGGAAGATAGAACACTCTTTCAAAACATGCATTGTTAATAGGTAATAAGTTTCACAATTTTATGTTGAAAGAATAGCCTTTAATTTGTGTTGTTATGGCGAAAATAGAAATTGATTTAGAAGAAGAAAATCGCGAGATACTTCGCAGATACCGCGCACTCTTGCGCGTTTGTTATCGCTCGAAAACCCGTGCCGATCGTGCGCGGATAAGGAAAGCCTTCGAGCTTTCCGTAGATGCCCACAAAGACATGCGACGCAAGAGCGGTGAGCCCTACATCTACCACCCCATTGCCGTCGCAAAAATAGCAGCGGAAGAATTGGGTCTAGACACCATGAGCATCGTTTGCGCGCTGCTTCACGATACTGTCGAAGACACCGAAATAACGCTCGACGATATTCAACGCCAGTTCGGAAAAAAAGAACGCGTTATTATCGACGGCCTGACAAAGATTTCCGGCGTTGCAGACCTGAGTTCGAGCGATCAGGCCGAGAACTTTCGCAAGATGCTTCTGACGCTGTCAGACGACGTGCGCGTGATCCTGATCAAACTTGCCGATCGTCTGCACAACATGCGCACGCTCGATCACATGCGCAGAGACAAGCAATTGAAAATTGCTAGCGAAACACTTTTCATGTACGCACCCCTCGCCCATCGACTTGGACTCTACAACATCAAAACGGAACTCGAAGACTTAAGCCTGAAGTTTACAGATCCTGTCGCATTTGAAGAGATCATAACCAAACTTCAAAAGACACAAGCCGTTCGTACCCGATTCATCAATCAGTTCACACTGCCTATCCGCAGAGCACTCGATGAACAAGGTTTGATTTATGAAATCAAAAGCCGAACAAAAAGCATTTTCAGCATCTACAATAAGATTCATACGAAAGGGGTTCCGTTCGAAGAAATCTACGACCTGTTCGCCATTCGAATCATTCTTAAGACTCCACAAGAACTTGAAAAAACCGATTGTTGGAGAGTGTATTCCGTTGTAACGGATTTCTACGTGCCAAGTACAGAGCGTCTGCGCGATTGGATAAGCACACCGAAAAGTAGCGGTTACGAATCGCTTCATACCACAGTCATGTCGCCAACGGGTAAATGGGTGGAAGTTCAAATTCGAAGCGAGCGCATGGACGACCTTGCAGAGAAGGGGTATGCAGCGCATTGGAAATACAAAGACGCTGTTGAAAGTCCGGAAAGTAAACTCGATAAATGGCTTGGACAAATTCGTGAAGTGTTGGAAGCTCCGAGCGACAACGCCATTGAATTCATTGATAATTTCAAACTTTCACTTTTCAGCGAAGAGATTTATGTCTTCACACCCAGTGGTGATTTGAAAACACTTCCTGTTGGTTCAACCACTCTCGACTTTGCTTTTCTTATTCACTCGCAAATTGGCCACCAATGCATCGGAGCGAAGGTGAATCACAAACTTGAACCACTCAGCCACAAGCTAAGCAGCGGTGATCAGGTTGAAATTTTAACTTCGAAAAAGCAGCGTCCAAAAGAAGATTGGTTGAACATTGTCATCACCGCTTCTGCCCGTCAGAAAATAAAGACCGCTCTAAAAGAAGAGAAGAAGCAAATCTCTGAGGAAGGAAAAGAAATGTTGAAGCGCCGTTTCAATTCGTTAAAAATCACTTGGGGAAGTAAAAACATTGACGAATTTGTGCGTGCCTACGGATGCATTACAGCTGTAGACTTCTACTACAAAATTGCAAAGGGACGCATTGAATTGAAGAAGCTGAAACCACATGTCGTAGAAGCCGACCGCATTCGATTCGATAAGAACACGCAGGAGAAGCACGAAGAAATTACACGCATAGTTACGACAGCGCCTTCGACTGGAGACACAGTGCTTATTGGAGACGACAAGCAAACTGTGGACTTCAGTTTATCTGTTTGTTGCAGCCCGATTCCAGGCGATGAAGTATTCGGATTTATAACCGTATCGGAGGGAATAAAAATTCACCGAACGAACTGTCCGAATGCGCAAGAGCTTATGAGCAAATACGCCTATCGCGTCATTAAAGCGAAATGGA
The DNA here is from genome assembly GCA_044371535.1 of Flavobacteriales bacterium. GTDB lineage: Bacteria > Bacteroidota > Bacteroidia > Flavobacteriales_D > Sanyastnellaceae > CAIZGX01. The sequence continues at coordinate 2,797 of JBILTL010000041.1, forward strand.
GCAGCAACGATTTGGTTCAATTCGAAGTAGGATTGAAATTCTCTGGAACCGATGACGTGGGACTGGTTCAGAAAATAACAAATATCATTTCTACCGATATGAACGTGAATATGCGCGCCATTTCTTTCGAAGCACGAGACGGTATTTTCGAAGGGAAAATGGTAGTGCTGGTGCACGATACAGAACATTTGAATCATCTGATTAAAAACCTTCAAGATGTAGATGGCGTTCTAACGGTAGACCGCATTGAAAGTGAATTTGCTTAAAGCATCTTCATCTTTCGTATTTTTGAAACATGAACTCTGCCGGAAAAATAGAATTGCTGCTTCATTCCAAGAAGAAACAATTGGCAGTTCTTATTGATCCAGATAAATGGAACAGTGAAAACGCAACAAAGCAAGGAGCTTTATATAAAGCTGCTGGCGTAGATTTTCTTTTGGTGGGTGGAAGTTTAAATGCAGCCTCTGATTTCAATGAACGAGTGGAACACTTGCGTGCTTCGTGTCCTTTGCCTTTGGTGCTCTTTCCCGGTCATCCGTTACAACTTACAAAACACGTCGACGCAACACTTTTTCTTTCTTTGATCTCTGGAAGGAATGCTGAATTCCTTATTGGACATCAGGTTGTTTCTGCGCCTTATTTACATGAGTGGAAACAGGAAGTTATTCCAACCGGATATATGCTCGTTAACGGTGGAAACACAACCACGGCTATCTACATTAGTCAGACCGTTCCGCTTCCCAACGACAAACCTGAAGTAGCTGCTGCGACTGCGCTTGCTGGAAAATACTTGGGGCTTCGCTGTTTCTATTTAGACACTGGAAGTGGCGCAGATTTTCCTGTTTCGCAAGAATTGATTTATGCTGTAAAAAAGACCACTCAACTTCCAGTTATTGTTGGTGGTGGAATAGTGAATGAACAACAAGCCCATGAGGCTTGGCAAGCAGGTGCCGACGTTGTGGTGATGGGAACAGCAGTAGAACAGAATCCTGAAATACTTTTCGAAATACAAAAATTAAATGCCTTATGATTCGTAGACCTTTCAACCTAAAAAAATGGATCGAAGAAAACAGAAGTTTACTTCAACCACCTGTAGGAAATAAAAATCTTTATGTTGAATCGGAAGACTACGTGATCATGATTGTGGGCGGTCCAAACGCTCGTAAAGATTATCACTACAACGAAACAGAGGAATGGTTCTTTCAAGTTGAAGGCAGCGTTATGATTGGTGTTCAAGAAGATGGAAAAGCCGTTGATATTGAAGTGAAAGAAGGCGAAATGTTTTTGCTTCCTCCAAGAACTCCCCACCAGCCGCGCAGAGGCGAAGGAACAGTTGGAATTGTGATTGAAGTGAAGCGTGCAGAACGTGAGTTAAAAGACGGACTCTTGTGGTTCTGCGAAAAATGCAATCACCCACTTCATGAAACGTATTTCGTTTTGGAAAACATTGAAAAAGATTTCTTGCCTCGATTCAGAGAATTCTACGGAAGTGAAGAAATGAGAACGTGTAAGTCTTGCGGACACTTGATGGAAACGGATCCTAAATTCGTTTAAAATTTAGCGTTTCTTTAGCCACAACTCTGGGTTCTGAGGAACCCAACCCGCATCTGAAACTTTTCCCAATTCAAAGTGAAGGACGTATCCTTCACCATTATCGGCTACAGTTCCAATCTTGTCTTTAGTGTTGACTTTTGCGCCTACAGAAACATAGACATTCTGCAATCCGCTATAAACGGTTTTGTATGCGCCATGTGTGACAATCACATTCATTCCAGCACCTTGAATATTGAACACACTGGTTACCGTTCCATTGAACACGGTGTAAATCTCAGCATTTGCAGAAGTAATAAAATCGACTCCCTTGTTGTTCACTTCAATACCAGAAATACTCTCATGAGCATGTCTTCCGAACTTCGAACCGATTGCTCCAGAGGAAACAGGCCATGGAAGGCTTCCTTTGTTTTGTTCGAAGACCGAATTCGCTAAAACAACTTCTGGTGCACTTTCAATTTTCGGAGTAGCCTTTTCAATTGGCTTTGGTGGTGTCACAACAGCAGCAGGTGTAGTGGTTTTTACCGGAGCCGTTGCGCCAGTTCCCGATGCGTTCGTAGAAGCCTTGTTCGCAGCGGCAGCATTGGCAGCAGCTCTTCGTTGTTCTTCTTTCTTTTTTTCTTCTGCAAGTCTTGCTTTCTCGGCTTCTTTCTTCCGAACACGTTCGTTTTCTGCGGCTATTTCCTGACGAACAATCTCTTCAATCTTCGTGGTTAACTGTCTTCTTTCAATTTCCTTTTGACGTTGTTCCTCTCGCAACTTTCCTTCTTCAGATTTCAGAAATTCAAGCTTCTTCTGTTGCTCAGATTTGTTGAGTGCAATTTCATTTCGTTCGTTCTGTTCGTCATTCGATAGCGCCAATTTCGTTTGCTTATTTCCTTCCAACATGGAAATATTCTCGGAAATTTCTTGCTGTGCATCTTTCATTTGCTGAGCATGAAACTTTCTATTCTCTGCATACTGTTTCAACAATTGAACGCGTTTAACCGCTTGAAAGAAATCAGACGAAGAGAGAATGAAAGCTATTTTGGAATAAGAAGAGCGCTGCTTATAGCTGTTGTAAATCATTCTAGCATACTCTGCTTTTAATTCTTGGATACTCGCTTCTAACTCGACTACTCTGCCTTCCCCATTTTTTATTTCTCCATCAATGGTTCCTACTTCTGAATTGATGGATTGAATTAATTCTTCGCGCAGACGAATTTGCTCGTTCAACAAAGCTACTTCTGCCGAAGCATTGCGCTGGTCGGCCTGGTACTCTTTGATGAGTTGTTTGGTTCGCGCTATTTCACTATTTAATTCACTTCTGCGTGAAGTCAGTTCTGCCTTTTTTGTTTGGGCAAAAACCCATTGGAATGTCATACCTGAACAAATAACAATAAGCACAAGCAGTGCGTATGAAACATGTGATTTATTCAGTCCTTTCATTCCTATTTCCTTTTTATTGGATAGTCCTTATCGTAATCGAACGAGAATTCGTAATGATTCTGTGTATTCAATCGCATTATTTTAAAATCAAGCGAAGTCTTTCCCTTTACATCGTCGATTTGAATGTTGCATTTATGTGGATAGTGCGAAGCATCTTCCTCATCGAAATCTGAGTAATTAATCTGAACCATTCGCTTTGTGCGCATGTCAGTTAGCTCGCATTTCACGACTTTGTACAAACTCGATTCAATCCAAAATTTCGAAGAAATCCAATCGTTGTCTTCCAGACGTTTAGGCACTCTTCTTCCTTCACGAGTAGCCAATGAATCTTGAACTTCTGTGGCCCTGCGCACACGACGAGACATACGAGAAACCAACGTGTAATACTCTACATCAAGCTTTTCAATTCCACTTTTCATTTTGCCTTCTTCTCTGCTCAGGCCAATTGGATTTCCAATTAATAAATCTTGAAGTGTAGATAAGTCTAAATCTATTTTCGCAAGATCTGTAAGTTGATCGACTGAACCTAAGAAAACATATTTATCTCCTGGTATTTCGGAAACCATTTTCAAGCTATCCTTATCAACCAAAAGGCGCAAAACCTCAATACCCAAGGCAGGACTTACGCTCACCGATACCGCACTGTCTTTGCGCATGCGCACAGTTGCTTTAAAACCTTGTTGTTCTTCTCCACTAGTAAATTCTGCATCGAGCTTCATACCGAGCCACTCAAAATCGAATTTGTTCTTATCGAGATGCCTCGTTAAAAAAGCTTGTGTTCTTTCTTTTAGTGGCTCTTGCGTAACAACAACCTCTTTGCTTTTGCAAGCAAAAAGAAACGGAATGAGGAGAATGACAAAAAATTTATTCAATGAACTTCTTTTGATTAATTTTTTCTTTCAATTTGGAATGAGTGGGATTCAAAATTAATGCTTTATTCCAGCACTCTAGCGCCTTAACTTCATTTCCGAGCATGAAATACGAATCACCCAAATGCTCCAAAATTTCTTGATCAGTAGATAGTATTCCAGCAGCCTTTTCCAATTGAACAACCGCATTCTGATATTGCTTCTTTTGAAACAATATGAAACCATAGGTATCAAGGTAAATAGCATTGTCTGGTTGCATAGAAACAGCGTATTGAACAATACCCATGGCCTTATCCAATTGAATCTTTTTCAAGGCAAGATAATAAGCGTAGTTATTGAGGGCTGTTGCATTATCTGGATTTTGAATCAGAGCCTGTTCGAAGGACTCTTCGCATTCTGGCCATTTATTCGTTTTAAAATAAACACTCCCTAAAGAAGAATAGAATCGAGAAAGTAATTCTGGATTTTCCATTACCAAGTCTCTACCCGTAACAAGCATCTCTGTAGCTTTCGAATAATCTTGAAGTTTCAAATATCCCAGGCCTGTGTGATAATAAACTTCAGCATCTGTCGGAAAAAGTTCAATGGCTTCATTACCATATTTCACTAACTCATTCCACTTACGCAATTGCTTTTGATTGTCTAACAAGAATTGCCAGACAATTACATCACTCTTGTAAATTGAAACGGCTAGCACCAACATTTCCTCTTGACGGATAGCGTTGCCTTGATGGTCGGCAATAAATGACAATTGCACCAAGCACTGATATTCCGATTTGAACTGATTGAATGTCAGATCGAAGATTTCCCAAAGCGGCTTCTTGAACTTCTCATCTTGCTCAACGAGATCCTCATACTTCTTCAAAACATCTATAGCATCATACCAACCGAGGTCACCAGAAGTTATTGATTTTTTAAGCACTTCATAACTCTTTGCGTCATCACCAGCGATGGCCAATTCGCTGCTCTCTTCCAAAAGTAATTTCCCGTTATTTGGAATAACTTCCTTCATGTGCGACAACCAACGACTTGCTTCGGCGTTCAATTTCATTTCCCGATAGTACTCGAGCAGATGAAAGTAATAGGCATCTTCGACTTTATTCTTTTTCTCAAATTCTTCCAGCACAGCACCTGCTTCTTTGAATTTTCCTTGTGCAGATAAAAGCTCAAATCTTCGATGTGCAATATTCTCGTCATCGCCTTGAATCGCAGCAAGCTGAGCCAGAACAAAACCAGCTTGGTTCATATCATACCCGCTAATAACATTCAAGTACTCTTCTAAAACGGGAACTGGATTAGAGCTATGCTTCACTGCTAAATCAAAACTTTTGATTCCTTCTTTAACATTTCCCGAGTACACTTGATAATACCCTAAATCTTTCAAAAACCAAGGGTTTGTAGGCTCCATAGCCACAGCAATCTGAATGTGCTCCCTGCCCATTTTTTCATACTTGGGCAGTTGTGAACAGAGCTTTGAAATTTCATAGTGTGCAGCGCTTACCTGCTCATATTTCAAGGCTGTATTGAAAAAGTTAATCGCAATTTCAAAATTACCCGCCATCTTGGCTTTTTCGCCTTCATAAAAATACTGTTGAAACTTCGCGTGATTTTCATCTGAAACAACAGTCGATTTTGTTGTTCCGCATGAAGCGAGCACAACCAAAGAGAAAAAGAAAAGAATTTTATTAGTCATTGTTTTGAATGGAATTGTATGAGCCCAAATCAAGCACTCCCTTCACTCCTATGACTTGACAAAACTCATCGACCAATGAATTTTTAAGCTGACAATTCTCAACTTTTGAATTGGTTTCGATAGATGTATTTTCAAGTGTTGAATTCATGATTGAAACATTGCTGGCAATGCTAACGTTAGGACCAACCGTTGAATTGTGAAGAACTACATTATTTCCGAAGTAACACGGCTCAATAATTTTTGAATCACCTTCCAATTTCACATTGTGATTTTGTGGAAGTCTTGACACTACAGAAGCCATGGTCTCAACAACAGCAGCCTTATTCCCACAGTCCATCCACTCATTCACTTCACCTGGAACAAACTTAGCTCCTTGCTTCATCATGTTTCGCATAGCGTCGGGCAATTGGTATTCACCACCGTTCATGATGTTGTTATCTAACAAATAACGCAATTCTCTCTTCAACCATTCACCGTCTTTGAAATAATAAATTCCAATCATGGCTAAGTCTGAAACGAACTCTTGTGGTTTTTCTTGAAAAGAAACAATGGTGCCTTCAGCATTCAACTCTACGACACCAAACTGACGTGGGTCTTCAATTTTCTTCACCCACAAAACACCGTCTGCATTCGGATCTAATTTGAAGTCGGCACGAAAAAGTGTATCTGCAAACGCTACGGTTACTGGACCGGTAAGGGCAGATTCTGCACAAAGAATAGCGTGTGCCGTTCCCAATGCCTCATCTTGATAATGAATGGTTCCATTTGCGCCGAGTTGTTCTGCTAGCGCAATAAGATTATTCTCGACTTCCTTACCGAATCTTCCGATAATGAAAGCAATCTCTTCAACCTTTTCTGTTTGAATGGAAACAATATCTTCGACCAATCTTTGAACGATGGCCTTTTCAGCAATACGAACAAGGGGTTTCGGTGTCACAAGGGTATGTGGGCGCAAACGCTTTCCCATTCCCGCCATTGGAATAACAATTCTCATTTTTTCTGAATATACTTTCTAACAAAAGAAAGCAAAAAGGCCGAAATCTTTTCGGCCTTCCAATGAAGTAATGAACATTTGAAATTGAATGAACTATTTCACTCCCGTGCTGCCAAATCCGCCAGCACCTCTTTCACTTTCCGAAAGAGAATCTTGCTCAACCCATTCCACTTGCTCATGCTTAGCTACAACCATCTGTGCTATGCGCTCGCCCGGTTCTATTGTGAACGGTTCATTCGATAGATTAACCAATAGAACTTTGATCTCTCCGCGGTAATCGGCATCAATGGTTCCGGGTGTATTCAACACGGTGATACCATGTTTGAACGCAAGGCCACTTCTCGGACGAATTTGAGCTTCTACACCTACAGGTAATTCCATGAATAATCCGGTTGGAACAAGCATTCGTTCGAGCGATTTCAATTCAATCGACTCTTCAATATTCGCTCGTAAATCCAATCCTGCTGCATGCGCTGTCGCATAAGCGGGTGCTGGATAATTCGATTTATTAATTAATGCAACTTTCATTATTTCCCAGTGAATGTAGGCTTACGTTTTTCCATGAAAGCCGTTGTTCCCTCTTTGAAATCTTCTGTTCCGAAACACTTTCCGAACTCTTCAGCTTCAGCTTTCAATCCGATAGCTTCACTGTCAAATCCTGCTTGTACCGCGCGCAAAGCACTTGAAATAGCAGAAGGAGAAAGCTTTTCAATCTTTCCAGCCAAATCAGTTGTGAACTGAATCAATGCATCAAGCTCTACGACGTGATTCACCAATCCCCATTGCAACGCGTCGGCTGCAGAAAGTCTTCCGGCTGTTACAATTAACTCGGTTGCTTTTCCTCTCCCCACTAAACGTGGCAAACGCTGTGTTCCGCCGTAGCCTGGAATGACACCCAAAGAAACTTCTGGCAATCCCATTACTGCGTTTGTTGAAGCCACACGCATGTGACAGCTCATGGCCAATTCCAATCCACCACCGAAAGCATAACCGTTAACAGCAGCAATCACTGGTGTGTTCAAACGCTCAACGAAATTGAACAGTTGTTCGTGCCCTAACAGCGAAAGTTCCTTTCCTTGTTCAACAGAAAAACTTGCGAATTCTTTAATGTCAGCACCCGCTACGAAAGCCTTCTCTCCTGCGCCCGTTAGCACAATTGCACGAACGTTTTCATCTGCTTCAGCATCTGCAAAAGCGGTGTGAAGCTCTTCAATGGTTGCCTTGTTTAAGGCATTCATTTGATCGGGTCTGTTTATGGTAATGATGCGTGTTGCACCAATGTTTTCAAGAAGTAAAAATTGAAATGACATAGCAAATTGTTTCCGCGAATTTATTCCAAAAGCGACTAACGAATCACAGTTACGTGTCCAATTAATTCTTGTCTTCGTTCTAAACTATCGAAAGACAGCTTCCAGGTGTAGACATCATTTGGCACGAAGTAACCCTTGTATCCCGCCAACCACGGCTCATTCGGATTATTCGTTTCAAAAATCATGATGCCCCAACGATCAAAAATCTGAAGATGAAAACCGGTTAAATTTTCACCAACGACCAAGAAGACGTCATTCAAACCATCGCCATTTGGAGTAACAGCATTTGGAACATAAATGGGGAAATACGGACGCACATATACTGAATCTATTCCCACACAACCGGTGTTGTTTATAGTGGTCAAATAATACCAAGTTGGTTCAGCAGGAACAGCGGTTGGATAAGGACAATCGGTGCATGAGAGCCCCGCAGAAGGCGACCAATTGTAATTCAATCCGAATGTGTTTCCGAATAACGTTGTACTTCCTGGATAATCGAAATACTGATCGGGTCCTGCGTCTACTTCAGGAAGCGGAAGAATGTTCATGTACAACGAATCGGTATCGGCACATCCGTTCACATCTGTTCCAACAACAGTGATCCATTGCGAAAAAGGTGCATTCGCTAATGTTGAACTAGCGGAAGGATTAACAACACTGCTGAACGGAAGCCAAGAATAAAAATCTGCTCCGATTGCTTCAATCGGATAGTATTCACCAAGACAAACAGTACCACCTTCGGAAGCCACTACATTCAATTCAATGACATTAATTGAAACTTCAGAATTCCCTGCTCCGCATGCATTGGTAATAGCAACATTGTACGTTATTGAATTACTTGGTGCAGCCGTTGGATTCTGAATCGTGGTTGAATTCAATCCTTCTGATGGAGACCATGAATATGTGAGTCCTTCTTCCGATTGAAGGACCACACTCTCTCCCAAACACAAATCGATGGTCGGATAAACGACTCCTCCAGGAACGGTTTGTTCAACAAAAACATAGCAGCTGTCGGTGTCCTGACAACCCTCGGGCGTTGTTATAGTGACAAAAAATTGCTCGTCCACTAAAGGTGTCGCAACGGTGTTTGCTGAATTCAATGTACTCAAGGAAGATGAACTTTGCCATTGGTAATTGGCACCTCCGGAAGCAGCAAGGGGTTGTGAATCGCCAACACAAATCGTGAAATCAGGACCTGCTTCAGCCACAGGAATTATAACGTTCACATAAACGCCAACGGTATCACTTCCACATGCATTAAAATCAGAAACATAATAAGTTGTTGAATTGGTTGGTGCTACTACCGCTGTGTTTCCGTTAACACTTGTAAGTGTCGCGTTATTCAACCAAAATAAATTGTTTGAACCGGTGGCATTCAGCGTAACAGATTCACCCCAACAAATCGGATTCACAGCAGCAATGGTTGGCGGAATAAATTCTATAATTTGAAGATTCACCGTTGCGGTGTCTGATACGTAGCAATCGTTGATGTCTGAGGCAATCATTGAAACAGTAACATCGCCAACGGCATTGAATACGTGACTTGGCTGAAAGGCTGTGCTCGTTTGCCCATCTCCGAAATTCCAAATAAAATCGGAAGCGTTTTGCGTTCCGTTTGTGAATTGCGCGGGGCTTCCCACACATATTTGCGAAGGGCCTTGCACATTCGCAATGGCTTCCAATTGCCCAAGATCGAAACGAAAAACCGCAAGGTTACATCCGAAACTGTTGTTGGTTGAAGACCATGCTCCGGGAGTCGTTGGAAAATCATCGTTGTTCTGACAACCCGCGCACACTGCCTGATACACAGACCCACTCTTATCGAAACGCGAAGTCCCACCATCCACATGTTCCGCACTTGAACTTCCACCGAGAAAAGATCCGTAAACCAATTGCGTTGCACTTGCGTTCAAAACGGCTAAATAGAAATCGCTGCCATCGGTTGTCGATTGAAAAGCATCGGCAGTGATCGGCAAATTCAATGTGGTACTCGCGTAGGCCAGGCAGGTTAAAGATTGGCACGTAATCGAATTGGTACTACCGCCCCACCCACTGAAATAAATCTGATTGCAATCGCTCACAAGAAAAGCCGTTGGTGAAATGTCTATTTCTCCACTTCCCGTTCCTATGGTAGTATTCCAATTAAGCGTATTCAAAGTTGGGTTGTATTTACGAATGAATTGTCCGCTGTTGGGTTGTCCATACAATCCAGGAGTAATGGTCATGTTTCCGGCGGTTTGTCCCAAACAATAGATGTTATCGTTCAAATCTGTTTGAAGGAAATACACCTGATCATATTGTCCGGTTCCCACAAAGGTTCCTGAAGCGACATTGAAATTCGCAGGATCAATTCGAAGAATAAATCCGTCTGTTGCACCATTCCAATTCGAATCTTCACCACCGGAACAGAAAGGAAAATTTTGACTTTGCGTTCCACCCGCAACGAGAATAGTCCCGTCATTCGCGAACTCCAACGCGTAGATGGCATCTGCACCACTTCCACCAATGTAGGTAGACCACAACAACATACTTAGACTTGGATTGAGCTTCGCAATGTATCCATCGCTATCTCCGCCGCCATAATTCGATTGAGGGGAAGCGCCCGCCAAATCGGCATTTCCGCGGACACATGAGCCGATGAAAATATTGTTGTTCGCATCAACGTTCACTTCACCTCGAAATGCATCGCCGTAATTATAAAACAATTCATTTGCGTAATTGAGTCCGTCGTTCGAGGCATCACCTAAAAAAGTAGATGCCGCTAGTGTTCCACTTGCATTGAATTTCGAAATGAAAAAATCACATCCATCTGGATGACCACTGGTAAAAAATGTAGACATCATTAAAGGAGCCCCCCCGCTAAAAATAGGCTGATAAGACCCTAAGGTCGTTGGGTAATCATTACTTCCAGTCACACCAAAAACAACAATGCGATCGAGGTTATCTACCACGACCGAGTGTGGTGTCTCTTGATGAAGTCCACCTATGTATGTGCTGTATAAAAGAGCAGATCCAGTAGCATCAAATTTCGAAATAGCTACATCAAAGTAGTTGCCTGCTGTCGGATTAAAAGTTGTAGAATAAGCGTTGGCAGTGGTTGGGTAATTGTTCGCAAATACGCTCGCTCCTGAAACCAAGTTCCCGTTCAAGTCATCACATGCGGTAAATCCAAAATTATTCGCTGAAGATCCTATGAAAGAAGAAAAGGCAATTTCCGGATCAATAATGAGCGCATAGTCCGAATCGTATTCACCCAACACAAACTGAAGCCGATTTCCATTCAATACATAATCACATTTCACTTCAATTAAATGTCCGTTTATTGATTGAAAGGCAAAGGGTCTCGATTCATAAATTCTTCCGAGGCCATGATGTGTAATTAAGTTTCCGGAAGTATCCAATTCCAAGCGCAAAGAATCGTGGTAATGCCAAGAGATCTGATTGGGATTGGCATGGGGTTGAAGTTCAAATTGATACTTAATGGATTTCGATTTACCTAGTAAGCGAAGGTTAACTCCAGGGTATACCTCTTGAAAATTTATGTTTTGAAAACGCTTCACATGTGAACTCCACTTCGTTGAATCAGATCCTAAATAATAATTGAAATACCCCGGCAAATCGTCTTGCTCTTCAGCCAAATTCAAACTTGCATTTTCCAATTGTTGAAGGAAGAATAAAGTCACTGTTGAATCGGGAAGCACATTGGGCTTGTGATCAGGAATAAAAATGGTTGAATCGAAAAGCTCATAAGCGAACCCTTCCGATTGAATCCAAAACGATCCCCCAGGAATTTCTGCCTTGTATTTGACTTTCGAAGGCCATTGGCCTTTGTTCTGAATAAAGGAAATTTGAGCAAATGAAGTTGTCTGACCTAAAAACGCTAGGACACAAAAACAACTCAATTTCTTCAAAACTTCATTAACTCTCATGGCAATCAAGACAAATGTAGCGCACAGTAGGTTGCGTCAAACCGCACATTTCGAATCACTTATATTTTTGCCATGCCGAAATTTGTCGTATATTCGCGGCCCTAAACAAATTCTATGAGAAATTCTTTGACGGCTGCAGTAGCTCTGTTGCTTCTTTTGAGTTCAGTTGCATTTGGTTTCAACGAAACAGGTGAAAACGCAGTTTACACCATCGCATCGGCTTCTATTCCCACTAACGATAAGGATTCTTGTTCTACCGAGGTTGACTCTACAACTGTTTTAGTTGACTCTTCATTCGTTACAAAGCGTGCTGATATAGTAGCTTCTGTTATAAAAGACGGAAAAAAATTACTTGGCTTACCCTACAGAGTAACTGGAATTGCGGCTTGGCCGTTGGATTGTTCTGGATTTGTGAGTTATATCTATTCTCTTCACAACGTTAAGTTACCTCGATCTTCAAGCAGACAAGCTGAAGTTGGAGAGGAAATTTCATTAAAAGAAGCAATACCTGGAGATTTGCTCTTTTTCACCGGAAGAAATGCGAAATCTGGAAAAGTTGGACATGTTGCCATGGTTGTTAAAAATGACAATGGAAAAATCACTATGATTCACAGCTGCAATAGAGGTATTAGCTTCGATGAGTTTCCAAAAATGAAATACTATAAGGAAAGATTCATTAAATGCATGCGAATTAAAATTGACCCTACTTTAGCCAAAGTTTAAAACTTAGCTCATGTCATCATTTTTATTCAAAGGCCTTCTACTTATTGGATTTTCCTCAATAATGAGTTGCTCAACGGGCAACACACCTATAAATCCAGAGTCTAAAGTTGAAAAAGC
>JBILTL010000143.1:0-4512 GCA_044371535.1 Flavobacteriales bacterium
AAAAACAAAACCCTTGATTTTCAAGGGTTGTAAGGAGGTTTTAGTCGGGATGACAGGACTTGAACCTGCGACCACACGCCCCCCAGACGTGTACTCTACCAACTGAGCTACATCCCGTTTTTGAAGAGGAGCAAAAGTAACAAAATTCTAAGCCCTCGCCCCCGCGTTTGTCTTTATTTTTGCAGTCTAATTCGCGAATATGAAAATCTCTTATAAACTGCTTTCTCAATTGGTGCAACCGCTTCCGTCTCACGACCTAGTCGCTGCAACCCTTACCAGAACTGGACTCGAGGTAGAGGGCATTGAAAGCGTTGAGAAAATTCCTGGCGGATTAAAAGGCGTGGTGGTCGGACATGTCCTCGAATGCGCGAAGCATCCCGATGCCGATCGCTTGTCTATTACGAAAGTGAATCTCGGTGAAGGTGAACCCGTTCAGATTGTCTGCGGTGCACCCAATGTGGCAGCCGGACAAAAAGTGTTGATTGCCACTGTTGGAACAACGTTGTACCCCTTATCTGGCGAGGCCTTCACCATTAAGAAAAGTAAAATTCGCGGTGCTGAGTCCATAGGCATGATCTGCGCCGAAGACGAGCTAGGCCTTGGCGCTTCGCACGACGGAATTCTTATTCTTCCAGAAGAAACAGAAGTAGGAACCCCGGCAGCTGTAGCATTGAATATTGAAAGCGATGCGTGTCTTGAAATAGGGATTACACCAAACAGAACAGATGCTCTTTCACATGCAGGCGTAGCGCGCGATTTCGCGGCAGCATGGAATCTCGAGAACGCAGAAAAAGTTACGCTTACTTCCATAGAGGCGAAGCCGATTTCCTTCCAACCGAAAAATTGGAAATTAGATCTTCACGAAAACACCGAGTGTTCGCGCTATGCGTTCGCGGTGATGAGTGGAATTGAAAATCAAGAAACGCCTACTTTCATCAAAGAAACACTCGCCGTTATCGGCGTGAAGAGCGTGAACTTGTGTGTAGACGTGACCAACTTCGTTCAACACGAATTGGGACAGCCGCTGCACGTGTTCAAGGCGAATGATTTTTCCAATCAGACCATCACGGTGAGAAATGCAAATACAGATGAAGAGTTAGAAACACTTGATGGTGTTTCCCGCAAACTCACCAGCGAAGACGTGGTTATTTCCAACCAAAACGAAGTGCTTTGCATGGGCGGTGTTATGGGTGGAAAAAATGCGGGCGTGAGCGCTGAAGATTCGTTCGTTGTTTTTGAAAGTGCTTGCTTCAATGCGGTGCGTGTGCGTAAGAGCGCGAAGCGCAACCAGATACATTCCGATTCTTCGTTCCGCTTTGAACGCGGTGTGGCTGTAGACGGAATTCCAAATGCGTTAGCACGCGCTTGGGAATTAATTCAAGCAGAAAATCCGAATGCGGTGTTGGTGGAAGCACAAGATGTTTATCCGGTTGCAATTCCGAAAACCGAAATTGAAGTCAAAGAAAGTTATTTGAAATCGCTTTTAGGAATTGATATTCCAAGCGAGATTGTTGTTTCCATATTGAATGATTTACAGTTCGAAGTATCAACTATAGAAGGTGGTTGGAAGGTGCTTGTGCCCTACAATCGCGTGGAAGTAACGCGTCCGGCAGACGTTGCGGAAGAGGTACTTCGCATCTACGGATACGACAAAGTTGAATTGCCTTCGCGCATGACCCTTTCGTTGAACACCAAAGGAAAATCAGAGAGTCTTCATTTCCGTTTAGCCGACTTACTTGTTGCAGAAGGCTACACTGAAATCATGAACATGTCGCTAACGAAAAGCAAGTACGCTGAAGCGTTCGATTCGGCGTTAGGCGTGAACAGTGTTTCGCTGTTGAATCCATTGAGCAAAGATCTTTCGCACATGCGTAGCTCGTTGTTGTTCGGTGGAATGGAAAGCATTTCGTTGAATGAAAAACACAGAGCAACGGATCTTCGTTTGTTTGAAATTGGAAAGGAATACCGCAAGACGGAAAACGGATACAAAGAGAAGCGCAAATTAGCGTTGTGGTTGTGTGGTAAGGAAAGCGCAGAATCTTGGAACAATCCTTCGAATGCCTCGTCATTGGCGCAATTGCGGGCGGTGGTTGAAAATATTTTGAATGCGTTGGGTATTCAGCAAGTCGATGTGATTTCAATTCAGGACTCTCCGATTTTCGCTTATGGAATGGAGTTGTCATCTCAGAAAAAATCGTTGGTGAAGATGGGACGTGTGAATCCAGAAATTCAAGAAGCAACCGATGTTGAGCAAGAAGTATTCTATGCTGAGTTCGATTTCGACACGTTGGAAAAATTAAGAACGCAGCAGCGCAATGCCTTCCAACCGTTGAATAAATTCCCATGGGTGCGTCGCGATTTATCGTTGTTGTTGAACAAGGAAACCACATTCGAAAGCCTTCGTCAGTCTGCCCTTAAAAGCGAAAAGAAATTGTTGAAAGAAGTGAATTTGTTCGACGTTTACGAAGGCAAGAATCTTCCAGAAGGAAAGAAGTCTTATGCTTTGAAATTCATACTTCAAGACGCGCAGCAAACCTTAACCGATGAGGTTGTTGAGAAGAGCATGCAGCGCATTTTGCAAGGCTTGCAGACGGAGTGTTCGGCGGAGTTGAGGTAGTTTTAGTTTGATATTTCTTGAACGATTAATTATTCGCTAGAATTTCGAGCAGCTTTATATTTATGTAGAGTTTCTCTTTCCCTACTTTTTCAGATTTCAAAAATCCGTTTTCTTCCAACGCTATTAGATAATTTCCAACGGTCTTTAGGTTTCCAATATTTTCAGCGATCAAGTTTTGACGTTTGGTGTATGGCAATCGGAATAAAATTTCAATCAAATCTTTTGAATAAATCTTTGGCAACTTAGCTTTTATTTCAGCAGCAGTTGATTCCATGGCAGCTGTAATTTTTTGAAGGCGCGTCGATCCCATCTTGGAAGTTTCTTCTACCATATCAAGCATATACAAGATGTAATTTTCCCAATCGTTATTTTCGGTCACACCTCTTAAGCATTTATAATATTCTGATTTGTTTTTAATGATGTACTCGCTCAGATAGATAGCAGGAGTTTGAAGGAGTCCAGATAATTTCAGATACAGCAACAAGAGAATTCTTCCTGTTCTGCCATTGCCATCTGAGAATGGGTGTATGGCTTCGAACTGATAGTGCAATATTGCCATTTTTATTAGTGGATCAATATGATCTTCTTCATGAATAAACTTTTCAAGGTTCGCTAGTTTTTCACGAATTATTGGTTCGCCGCTTGGCGGTGTATAAATAACATCGCCGGCACTGTTGCTGAGTTTTGTTCCTAGTGTATTTCGAATTGAAGCACTGTTTTGTTTAACGCATTGAACAATTTTAATACAAAGATTGGTTGTTATAAATGGTTTGGTTTTCAATTCTTCTATACCTAACCAAAGTGCTTCTTTGTAGCTTAAAACCTCTTTTGTAGCCGAGGTTTCTAGTTTCCTGTTTGAGGCTAATGACTTATAGAGCTCGTCGTTTGTTGTGATGATGTTTTCTACTTCAGAGCTTGCTTTAGCTTCCTGCAAATAAACTGTATCTAAAAACAGGGTTGGGTTTGGTAAATTCATAATGGTCCCATTCAGCTCAGCCAAAGCTCTTCCGGCGGAAATTGCTTTTCTAAGTATGCGCTTTGTTTCAATGTCTGCCTGTGGTGGTAATGTGGGCAGATCATTGTATGGAATTGACCGATTGAATTTGCTCATTTATTTAAAAGTGAAATTTACTCTTCTGCTTGTTTCGAGAGTAAAAATAATCAAAAATTACTCTCGTTTCTGAAATAAGAGTAATATTCACCCGCGAAATATCCAATGCCGTGGTCCCACTATTCCTGACCACTTTCCGGGGATTTTGGTCGTAATCTTTCTGTTGAATATTTACGACGAAGTCTCCTTTTTGGAATTGCGTTTGGAAAAAGACCATTCCCTTAGCGTTGTTAATGATAAGATTCATGGTGTCGCGCCGATCTCTAATTATCTGAAGTCTTGCATGGTTTTTAATGGTTGACGTACAATAATAATTATCCATTGACAAACGCCGAAAGCCAACACTTGACTCACTCAAATCATTTATTCGATAGTTTTTAATTCGAAGTTTCTCTATTCGGTGACTGGTACGGATGAACATTTTATCAATCACAGCGGTGTCACTCTCGGTTACTTCAATAATACTGAAATATAAAAATTCATTGCCAACGGGTTGCGCTTCTGCAACAACTGAGAGCATCAAAAACAAGAATGAAATCAGGTATTTCACCGAATTCGCATGATTAAAGATTACAATAAAATAGACGCCGCAATCCCCCTCGCTTCCGCATCACTCGCAATCAATTCTTCCAACGAAGGTTTCGCAATGAACGACGCTTGTTGAAGCGTCTTCTCTACCGTTTCTGCGATTTGTAAGAATTTGATTTCGTCGTTTAAGAATCGAGCAACTGCAATTTCATTGGCAGCGTTCAAGATGCATGGCGCGTTTCCGCCTTGCTCCAAC
>JBILTL010000144.1:0-4483 GCA_044371535.1 Flavobacteriales bacterium
AGAGGTGTATTTTCCATTTGCACTCCACTTCATTTCGAAATGTGCACTTTCACCAAAGATTAATTTCACAGCCGTTACGCGTTTTTCGAATGATGGAACAATAAACTTAAACATGTACTTACTTGGCCACTTGTGAATTTTATTCAGTTCGGCGCGAAGGGCAGAAAGTCTCGATTCATCCATGCGGCAAAGATAACGCGATAGGACGCATACACTTTGAATTTTCTAATAATGAAATTTGAATTTGAAGCTCTCTAAACGTTTACGAAATTCAACACGACATTCTTCAGCTTTTTTCATGGCATCTTCGGTGCGAATGTCGTTGTAGAACATGCTCTTCAACAAATAGCCTCTTGGGTCTTTCGGTTCCAAACGAATGCACTCGTTTGCGACTTTCAATCCGTCTTCATTTTTTTTAATCAGTTGCATGGCTTGACCTTTCGTGTAATTCACCAAAAAATCTTTTCGACCTAATCTCATGGCGTTGTCACAATCTTCCATGGCTTCAATGCAAGCAATGCGCGTCATATTGCCCCAACCCAGATAGGGTGCTCTTCCAATATTGGCGGCGGCTCTGCATAAATAGAAGGTGGTTTCGGTTGGAAATTTTTCAATATAGGTTCCGAATAAATTCAAATATCGATCGTCGCTGGTATGGAAAGCCCCCACTTGAATCGCGAGTTCAAAATAGAATTTCGCTTCTTTGGGTTTGTTCGCATGCCAAAAGATTTCGCCAATGTGCAGAATGGTTTCGGCATGCGGTGAAAGTCCGATGGGATATTGCTTCATGTGATCTTCGGGAATGCGACTAAGTAGAATTTCACAAATGGCGATAGCCTCTTCGGAACGATTCAACTTCATTTCAAGGAACATCGCTTCGCAAATCAAATGACTTGCGTCGTTGTATTGCTTTGAGAGTCTTGCGTAGTAGGGAAGCGCTTTCTCATATTCCTTAAGATCGGTATAAATTTCAATAAGAACATTGCACGCTGAATTGTCAATTCTGTTCACCGAACAACAAAGTGAATCCAATTCCAATGCAAGATTTAAGGCTGTTTCAGTATTGAATTTTAGACGATGAAAACGAATGCGCTCAGTGAGCACTAATTTTTTTTGATCGAACCCCTCGGCCATTTGTTGTGCTTTAATTAAATGAGGTTCAGAATCTTCGTATTTAGCTCGAGAATTTTCTTGATGCGCCGCGTTGTAATAATAATAGAAGGAATAGGACGGACGCGTCGGAAAATATGCCTTAGCAGCATTTTCCTTGAACCAATTCAAATGCGTTCTCGGAGTAAAACTTTCATAACCCGGAATGCGACGGTCTTGTGAAAGGCGCAATTCATAATGTCCGGGCATAAACACAAGACTGTCAAACGTCTCTGAATATCCCGCTCCGTTTTCGGGCAGAAGGTTCGTGAAGATCACCACCATGGAGTCTTTGTCTTCCGTCCAGACCAAACGGTAATGATTTTCAGATTGGTTATACTCTTGTCCAGCGTATCGGACCGACCAGCTGTTGTGCTCGAGATTCAGACTGCGAACTTCCTTTTGTTCAGAGTCTATGATGTTTGAATGCACTCCGCTCATGAGTTGCAGTTTCATATGCTTCAGGCACAGTTCAGAAGTATAATCTTTTCCAGGAACTCCGAAATGTCTAAAGTAAGCACCGCCTCCTCCGCCAGGTTGAGCAAGGGTTACGAATGGAAGTAAGAAAAGAAAAATGAAAACTTGAAAACGCATGTTGCGAAAGTAAGTAATTCCTATTTTAGCCCTGTGAATTTTCAACCCAACGAAAATACAGTACCGAAGCGCGGACAAGTCTTGTTGTCTGAGCCATACATTAGCGATCCGTTTTTTCATCGGACCGTTATTTTGTTGTGTGAAAACAACGAAGAAGGCTCATTTGGATTTGTGTTGAACAATTACATAGACCTTCCGATTAGCAAGATCATTGCGAACTTCCCAGAGATGCCCGGACGTGTAAGCCTTGGCGGACCGGTGAAGAACGACAGTCTCTTTTACATTCATTCGTTGGGTGAAGAGATTGAAGGCAGCACACCTATTCTAGATGGTGTTTGGTACGGAGGCGATTTCACACGCATACGAGAACTTATTGAAGCAGGAAAACTTCCAGAAAATGCCATTCGCTTTTTCGTTGGATACAGTGGGTGGTCTATCGGACAGCTTCAAGAAGAAATCACATCGAAGTCTTGGTTCGTGGTGAACGTCCCTTCCAAGTTGGTCATGAACTCGAAAGAAAACAACGTCTGGAAGGAAGTCATGGACCGCATGGGCCCGAAAGGAAAGATCCTCTCTAACTTTCCCGAGGATCCGAATTTGAATTGAGAAACAGCGTGTATGGAATCATCATCGCCACTGCAAAATCCCACATGTGCATGAAAATGCCTATGTACAAGTGAATGGAAATACCAACGATAATCGCATATTTTCGTGTCCTTTTCCAATTGATAATTACTGGAAATGAAAGTTGAAAAAGCATGATGATGTATGCCACCACAACGGAAATGAAATAGGGACCATTCAACGCGAAATTCTTTATGACGCTATTGCTAAACCAATCGCTCACAAACGTCTGATAAATGGCTTCACCCGACAACCATTGCCAACTTGTGAGTTTGTAAATTGAAGTGTAGAAGTATATCAACCCCACTTGAATTCCCGCTGCCAACAAAGACAATCGCGATAAAAAAGACAAGAATGGCCTTGCACTTTTCGAAGAATATGGAATGCAATAAAACATCAAAAGCATCATAAACACATACCCAGCATTCATGGCGTTAATTCCTGCGTAGTAGATCCACAAGGCTGAAAGCCATGAAGCAGCGCGGAAGAAGAACACACCTCTGAAATGAAAAATCGAGAAAAAGGAAACAACCAAATGAAAAATAAACACAGGCTTGAACCAATTCAAATGGTACATTAAAGCATAAACCAGATTATTCAAGCGTGAATCGTCAGCCCCGTATTGAATGAGCACGCTGTCTTCCCCCCAAATTAACCACACCGAATGCCAGTTCCAAAAGGCGAAGAACACAAACCAAGCATAAACCAAACTCACAAAAGTGCGCTCGTTCCAAGAGGACGAGTAGGGGACAAATAACCCTTCAACATATTTATCTATCCGCGCTTTCATTTGTCAATTTCAACCAAAACCTTACTGAATTCAAAAACGTCTTCTTTATGCTCACCGTTCAACGGATGAAAATGATAAACCAATCGAACCTGCATGGAATCGATGTACGTATGCGAATGAGTGAGCTTACGCTTGGCGCGTTCGAGGCGCTGACAGAAATAAACGGCTCTTCCGTAATCAGTTGATTTTTCAATGCGTTCAAGCTGACGAACACCATCTTTCCAATAGAGATTGTTGACGATTTGATTGTTCAAATTCGCTGTGGTGTATTCTTCAAACTGACGAAGCTTGCTGTCTACAGCGTATTCATATCGATTTCCAATTTCCTGAAACGCCGTCCAATTGCCACCTTCGCGGTAACGAACCTCAATAAAATCATCGAATTCAGGCATCGGCACAAACAGGCTATAACCTTGATGGAAAAAGGGAAACCCGTATCTATTCACAACTGATTCCAATGCCGGAATGTCGTAATGCCTGCGAAAAGCATAAAGTGCTGTCAACGAAAAATGAAGCCCGAGCAAGCAAAATGCTGTTGCGACAAGGATATATTTCGTTGATTTTTTCATGCCGACGCAAGTTAGAAAGAACCGAAAAGCGAACTACATTTGAAGTGAAAATAAAGCGTATGAAAAATATTATTTCATTTAGTGAAAAGACTTGGGTTGAAGGTGCAGAAAATACAGAGTTCCCGATACAAAATTTACCTTTCGGAATATTCTCAACAGGAAGAGGAGATCTTCGTGTAGGAGTGGCCATCGGAAATTATGTCCTAGATATCTATCGCGTTTTTCAGCAGAACCACATATCTGCTTTGCCTTTCGGCGCTGAAGAATACCGCACACATTCATTGAATAAAATGATGAAGCATGGTAAGAAAGCTTGCTCTGCTTTACGCATGCGATTAGCCGATTTGCTCAATGCCAATCAAGATGCTGTGGTGAAAGATGAAATTCGTTCTTGCCTTGTAAAAATGAGCGATGTTCAAATGCATCTTCCCATTGAAATTGGAGATTATACAGATTTCTACAGCAGCATGGATCACGCAAGAAACGTCGGAACCATGTTTCGCGATCCGGCTAAAGCTCTTCTTCCAAATTGGAAACACCTTCCAGTGGGTTACCACGGTAGAGCTTCAAGCATTGTGGTAGATGGAACAGAAGTAACGCGTCCATGCGGACAAATCAATCCATCCGACGAAACACTTCCAACCTACGGACCAACCAAACAACTCGATTTCGAATTGGAAATGGCATTCGTGACATTCGACGGAAAGCCAATGGGAGAGCGCATTTCAACGCAAGAGGCAGACGATTATATTTTCGG
>JBILTL010000145.1:0-4473 GCA_044371535.1 Flavobacteriales bacterium
GGAAGAACTTCAATAAAACCATTTGCACCCAACGCACCCATGTAATCGCCAGAACCGTTCTGACGAACAATCGTTGCGATTCTGTTTCCCTCGTTAGTGGTTGAAAGGAATGCAGGAACATACACCGTTAAATCAGATGCGTTATTGTAGGTTGAAATGCATCGCACATTTTCTATCGAATGATTTCTTAAATGCGGAAGCAAGAAGCGCGCTGCGCAGTGCAGCACTGAAATGGGATTGCCTGGAAAGGCAAAGACCATAACGCTGTTTTTACTTCCGAAGAAGAACGGTTTTCCCGGACGTTGCTTCACGCCATGAAAATGTTTTTGAACACCGTTCTCTTCTAATGCCTTCGCTACAAAATCATATTTCCCTTTCGACACACCTCCAGAAAAACAAACGATGTCGAAATTTTCTAATTCATGTTGAATGAAATGCGTCGTCTCTTGTTCATCGTCAGACAATCTGAAGACACTCACGCGACTGCAATGCGCAGACAACAAAGCTTGTAGCATTTCTAAATTGCTCGAACGAATTTCATAATCCGCAGGCGTTTCATGAACCTCTACCAATTCGTTTCCTGTAGACACTATGGCAATTGAAAACTGTTTATAGACTTTAACCTTCGCCTTTCCGACTGATGCTAGTGCTGCTATTTCTAGCGCACCAATAACGGTTCCCGCTGCTAATATTTCATCGCCTTCTTTCTGGTCGAAGCCTCTAGCATGTATGTTCTGAAAATGTTTGGGTTCTTCAATTTCAAATTGAACGAGATCATTCAATCGAATTGATTTTTCATATTGAATTACAACCGAACATTCATTCGGTAGCACCGCACCAGTCATGACTTCAATGCATCCATTTTCATTCTTCAATGTTGAAGGAGCAACTCCAGCCGCTTGAATTCCTTCAACAACAAATTCTCGAATACCCTTTTCCCAAGCGGAAAATTGAAACGCATAGCCATCCATCATCACTCTATGAAAAGGCGGTTGGTCGCGATCGGAACAAATCTTTTCAGCCAATACTCTTCCGACTGATAAATGCAAGGAAACAATTTCTTCTCCTGCCGACGGAAATACTTCACTTATTTTTTGAAAGGCCACACTCGGTGTTACAAGCTCTTTCATTACGGCAGTGTTATAAGACTATTGACTGTCCAGGCCTGTGGCTGTGCATTAAACAACGCCTTGGTCTTCGGCCAAACGATTTTGAAAATATCGCTGTGTCTGTAGTTATTCAAATGCTCTTCGCTATCCCATCTGCTGTGTGTGAAAAACAAGGTCGAAGCATTTTCTTCTGTTTGCCACAGCTCTAGATACGTGCAGCCTTCAGCAGCGCGAATTTGCTCACGATGTTCATTGAAAATTTCAAGGAACAATGCTGCATTGCTTTTATCGAAAGACATTTTAACGATTCGAGTCACCATGGAATGAAATGGTTAATGAGTCTCCTAATTTCAAATTCATTAATTTACTGAACGTCCCGGCGCGATCTCCACCACCTTCTCGATTCATTGAGATGACCAAGTAATCGTTCTGTCCCCAGAACGCAACTTCATTCCCCACTTCAACATCTGCGAAGCGCTCATGAAATTTATTAATGGTTGTTTGCGAACGGACAGGAATAGCAAAGCTTCTACCCTTTCCTATTTCTTCAAATAATTTCTTTGTCAAGTTGAAATATAAATTCCCGAAATGATCTACGTAAATCACTTGGGTTATCAAATCTTGTCCATTCATGTAAGGTTCAAGCCCTTTTATTCTCGTTGATTCAGACAATCTCTCACACCATAGATCTGGAAAATTCCCCTGCGTAATTTGGGCAGCTGCTAAGGCGAAAACACCTGACATCGGAAAGCGCTTGTCGTCGGCGTCTTCCATCTTCAACAAATAAATATTAACCTCTTCTGCATTCGCCTCAGGAAACATGAGCGAAAAAACGCCGTTGTCAGCTGTGATTAAGAAACGATCTTGGTATTCAACAATGATGTGTTCTCGCGTGCTAAGCTTGTAACTGCTTACTCCGTTCATGAACACTGTCCCTAAAGGGAAACTGTTCCAAACGCTTCGAAAAAGAAAAGCGGCTTCCCCAATCTCACCTGTCCCCACTTCGTGTGAAATATCTACTGGAATAATGGTCGGATTGTTATTCAGCAGCGCAGCCTTCACCAAAGAAACGTAGTGATCTTTGGTTCCTAGATCTGATATGAGCGCAACAATTGACATGGATAAATTCGAGTGAAAACAAATTTCATTGAAATTTAAAGGTGTGCAACAGTTATTTCCATTATTTTCGACACAATTAATTGTGCAAAAAATTGGCAGAAAAAGAACTCTTCCTTCCCTCCATTGATCCCATCGAATTCTTTGGACCGAATAACGTAAAATTCAAATTCGTTCAATCGAAATTTCCTAAGTTGAAAATCATGACGCGAGGCAATATGCTGAAGGCAATTGGGAGTGACGATGAGCTTCAGCGATTAGACGATTTTCTGACACTTATTTTTTGGCACATTGAAAAGTACCACAGCCTTTCCCTACAGCAATTGGAGCGCATGGCACTTGGTGAAGTAAGCGCTCCTGACATTCAAACTCCAAACGGAGATGTTTTGGTGTTCGGTCCAGGTGGAAATAAAATCACGGCACGAACTCCCAATCAAAAAAAGATGGTTGAACTAATGTCGAAGAACGACATGCTCTTCGCCATTGGCCCTGCTGGAAGTGGTAAGACCTATACTGCAGTAGCACTCGCGGTAAAAGCCCTGAAAGACAAAGAAGTTCGAAGAATTGTATTGACTCGTCCAGCCGTTGAAGCTGGAGAAAATTTAGGTTTCCTTCCAGGCGATTTGAAAGAAAAACTTGATCCGTACTTGCAGCCATTGTACGACGCGCTTATGGACATGATTCCTTACGATAAGCTTGCTGAGTATATGGAAAAAGGAGTGATTGAAATTGCTCCACTTGCGTTCATGCGTGGACGTACGCTCGACAAAGCGTTTGTGATTTTGGATGAAGCACAGAACGCTACCGTTACGCAAATGAAAATGTTCCTAACGCGTATGGGACAACAAGCGAAGTTTGTCATTACCGGCGACTCTACACAAATTGACTTACCTCGCAATCAGCCAAGCGGACTTATGCGCAGTGTTGACTTGCTTAGAGGTGTTGAAGGCATTGGTGTTATTGAGTTAACAGGCAGCGACGTAATTCGTCATCCACTTGTGAAGCGAGTGATTTCTGCCTTCGAGAAAATGGAAGCGGAGGCACAAATGAAAAAAGATCAATTCGCAAAAAGAACAGATTCGCCTGCGAATTGATCTTTTAAAATAATTATTACTTCTTGATAAAGCGCACTTGCTTCAACCCCTTCCCGTCATTGAATTCCATCAAGTAAATTCCGCTCGCCCAGTTTGAAACATTTAATTCAATGCGGCTAGCCGATCTTCCTGCGTGAATGATTCTTCCCACTTCGTCGCGAACGGTTACATTCAACATGGAATGAATTCCTTCAACTATAACCATGTCAGAAGATGGATTTGGGAAAACATGAATGGCATTCAGTGCAGACTCGCTAACACTTCCAAAAATGTCTATGGTAAGTACGTCAACGAAATCAGATGTAATGAACGGATTGCCTAGCGCATCTGCTCCATTTGCTAAATTAACGTCAATGTCAGCGCTTGAAAATGGCATACCTTGTAGAGTCAGTGTATAGGTGAATCTGTATGTAATCCCATCTATCCATGCGCCGTTCGTTAGCGTGAAATAATCTAAAATAAACGGATCTGCGAATGTCAATGTTGGAGTTGCAGATGCGCTCATTTCCTCGCTGTAAACTACATCTATGTAAAAGTCTGATGTCAATCCTTCATACAAGGTTGTCGAAGGAATAATCTGAACAACTGTTGGATTCTCGGTATCAATCATGAAGACATTCGATTCAACAACTACAGCGGCGTTGCCGTGAATATCAGTCGCGCTAATCAATGGCGTTAACGCCGGGAACAACTCCTGTCCATCGTTCTCCAAATATTCAACAATATATTCAGTAGCCGAAGTCCAAGTTGAAGATATTAAGCTGATTGAATTCAATTCAGGATCTCCTTCAACAAATGTCACTACAGGAGTCTCACTAACATTCATGTCTTCCTCAAAGGTGAAAGTCAATTGGAAAGTCTGACCTGCGGTTGCATCTGTTAAGACAGCATTTGAGGAAACTACATTCACAGCGGGATTGCGTGTGTCTATATTTAGCACATTCAACAAGGTG
The DNA here is from genome assembly GCA_044371535.1 of Flavobacteriales bacterium. Classification (GTDB taxonomy): domain Bacteria; phylum Bacteroidota; class Bacteroidia; order Flavobacteriales_D; family Sanyastnellaceae; genus CAIZGX01. The sequence continues at coordinate 4,273 of JBILTL010000145.1, forward strand.
TCTTCAATTTGAAGATTACCCGCTAAATCGCTTGCTGTTAAAGAATGTAAATTCACATTCACCCATTCTTCATTCAAGTCGGTCACGTCGAATACCGCGTGATAAGTACTCGCGTTGCTCCAATATCCAGCTGCTGTATTCTGTGACAATCCAGCAGGGTTTTGATCCGTGAAAGTTAAGATCGCAGGGAAGTTGGTATCC
>JBILTL010000042.1:0-15189 GCA_044371535.1 Flavobacteriales bacterium
ATCTTTTATGTTAATGATTTCGTAGATACCTAGTAAGCTGCATAAAGCCGCTAATGCGCTAATGGTAATAATCGATTTTGTTGTGTAATTTTCTTTTAGCCCGCCAACTAAAGCTACTGTTGCTATTATACAGAATAAGAACATCGAGATAAAGCCGTCGCCGCCATCAGCTCCACTGATGCTTTTATCGGTGAACGGAAGGTCAATGGTTGCCCATGGGAGAAATGCAGATAATAGACCAACACCTGCAATAACGAGAGTTGCTAATTTTTGTTTTTTCATGATTTGTTTGATTAAGATTTCTGCGAATCTATTTTGTAGTTCTTTTGAAATTGATACACAAATGGTACATTTGTATGATGGTGGAAGAATTGAAAGGTCAAATAGAAAAATCCTTTGGAAAGAAAGTTATTACAAGGGGAGATTGTGAGTTGCTTTCGGAAGATTTGTTTACACGAACGGGCGTAGTTATTTCTTACAATACCCTCAGGAGAATATTTGGATTGGCTGAATATCGACAACCAAGACTGACCACATTGAACCACTTGGCGAATTATATTGGCTTTGAGTCTTATCAAGTTTTTACACAGCGTTTTTCGGAAGTCGATACTTGGCCTTCTTGGGAAAAACTTTATGTTACTTTGTCTACAAGTAGTTCTAAGGAGATCATTGCAATGCTGAGATATAGACAGCTCAATAATCTTCAGTTTACAATTTCATTCACTGTCGTAACTAGAGAATTATTGCTACGTGATGATCTTGATGCACTTGTTGAATTGTTCAGATGTCCCTTTTTTCAGTTCACAAAAATGCCTTACGACGAGGTTGCTCAGATAGGAGTTCTAACTGGACTTTTGTTTAGGAATTATTCCAATCCTGAGGTCGAGAAAAGATTGTTGAAAGAGCCAAATTTTAGAGATTTGATATTAAAGATTTATGTCGATTACGCTCGATTAAATGGCAAGTATGGCAAATGGATAGATTGGTTGTTGAAGTTTAAGGGGCTGGATGAAGAGACTGTTACGTTTGTTCGATGTATAGCTATCTGGAAGAATTATTTGCAAGAGAACACATTTGTTTCACCAAGGGTCATCGTTTTTCCAGATCTCAGCCCAATTCAGCATCCAATATTGTTCGGAAGAGTTTTTGGACTTAGAATTTTAACAGCTGAAACAACGCCTATACGCAATTCAATTACGCGTAACATGAAGAAGAGGTTGTTAGAATCACCCGATTCTGCCACTGAATTATTGCATGAGCCAGCTATTCAGTCATTGGTAACTCGAGATAAATACCTGGTAAATTTTGTAAATGAACATCTTCAAGCCAAAACTGAAATTCAGCATTGGTATCATCTTTCTCAATTGTCAATATTAAATGTTTTCCAAGTCTCGGTTTTGATTTCAAAAAAAGAGTTTGCTCGGGCCAATTCAATTCTTGAAAACATTGCAGTAGGTCATATTCGACATGGATACCGAGAGCTCATTGATCTTTACATTTCATTTTTCAAGTTGAAAATTTCAGAGGGATTAAAGAAGGATACGGCGGAATTGTTTTGTGAATTCAGCCAAAAGAGAAAGAGTTTGAGCTATCCTATTTTTACCGATGAGTATTTTCAAAATTACTTTGTAAAAAAATGAGTGCATCTTTGCAATAATTGAAAAAGATTATGAAAAGATTATTGGTTTTGTTTTTCTGTGTTATAACCATTGTATCATGCCGTAAAGATCACGAACATGAAGAAGTCCAAGAAATCAAAGTTGCTGCTTTGCTTTCCCAAACAGGCGGATGGTCTAACCTTGGTATCACATCAAAGGCTTCATTAGAGATTGCAGTTGATGAAGTAAACGCCGATTTTAAATGTCGACATATTCCTTTTCGAATCGAATTGACTGTTTTCGAAACGCAATTAGATCCTGTTATTGCTGCACAAACAGTAGAAAACATTTCAGCTAACGGTTACAAGTTTATTATCGGTCCGCAATCAAGTGCTGAACTCGCTTTGGTAAAACCCATTGCAGATAGCCTAGGTATTTTGGTTGTAAGTCAAGGCAGCACGGCTAGCAGTTTAGCCATTGCCAATGACATGGTTTTTCGATTTGTTCCCGGAGATCAGATTGAAGGAGCTGCTTTAGCAAACACAATGAAGAACGCCGGAAAGCAGGCACTTGTTACGTTAGCCAGAAATGACGCTGGTAATCTAGGACTTCAAAATTCAGTTGGAAATAATTTTACGAATCTCGGAGGTAATGTCGTGTCTGTTGGAACCTATGAAACAACGGTTACTGATTTTAGTGCTGTATTAGCCAATGTGAAAAGTCAAATTCTTAGCTTTAATGCATCTTATACAAACGACCAAATCGCCGTTTACTTGGCTTCATTCGATGAGGCTGTCGCATTGTTCAATCAAGCGAGTACTGATCCAACTCTATCTGGAGTTAATTGGTACGGTGGAGATGGATTTGTTAAAAACGCAGCTCTCTTGCAAGACCCCGCAGCAGCTCAATTCGCAATAGCTACAAACTTCTTTTGTCCAGACTTTGGATTACCCATGTCTACTGAATACTTATGGTCTTCGATAATTGCAACCATTAATGGAATGACCGGCATTCAGTCAGACGCATACACTTTAGCTGCTTATGATGCTATGCATGTTATATCGAAAATGATAGAAGCTGAAGATGGAATACCAAGTAGTTCAACTTCTTTGCAATCTGCATTTTTTAATGCGGCAAATGGTTATTCAGGAGCAACAGGAATTATTTCTTTGAATGATAATGGAGATCGCGCGAGCGGATCGTTTGATTATTGGGGAATTGAAAATGTCAACGGAACCTACCAGTGGGTATTTGTTGGACAGTCTGAATAATCTGAAAAATCGTTCAAAGAGAAAAACGAAAAGTGTTTTTTGCATTAGCAGATGACTTAAATGCTCAAACGGTAAGATCATCTTACGAATGGCGCCTTATTCTGATAAAGGAGAGTGTTTGGTCAGTCATATAAAGGTTTAAAAATGGGCTGAAAAACTCGAATTTTCCGATAATTGGGTTATTTTTATTCATAATGTAAATGAAATTATGAATCAACTTCGACAAAACACTTCAAGGGCAAAAGCCGCTATTGCATTAATTTGGGTTGTTATGGGCTTTGAAATTATCTCGCTTATATCGGGTTATTTTCAATATGATCTGCTGTTGACTATAGAAGACGGTATTAATGTTTCGGCCACTAAAATTGCGGCTAATGATATTCGCGAGCAATCCATTGCTTGGTTAATGGTTCTAGCGTCTATAGTATCTGGTATTACGTTTATCCAATGGTTCAGAAGGGCCTATTACAATTTGCATCAGAGATGTGAATATTTAATGTATTCAGAGGGGTGGGCAGCTGGTAGTTGGTTTGTCCCAATAATATCTTTATTTAGACCCCTCCAAATCATGAAGGAATTGTACGAACAAACAAATTATTATCTCTTGTCAAAGGGGGCTCAATTGAAGCGAGAATTAACAACAGGTTTGCTAGGAACCTGGTGGACGCTTTGGATTCTCAATAATGTTTTAGGACAAATAGTTTTTAGAATGTCGGTTGATCCGGATACATTTGGCCAAATTAAAGCAGCGTCCATGTTAGGTATGGTAGGAAATATTCTGGGAGCGATTTTATGTGTTGTTACTGTAAAAGTTGTTAAGGATTATTCAGAAGCAGAAACAGTCTTATTCGAATTAAAAGAGGAGGATGCCATTTTTGAAGAAGGCTATTCAATTATTAATGAATAAGGTTTATGGCAAGTTTTAATTTGAAATTTATGAAACCGTTTTTTTACTTTTTCTTTTCCTTAGCTATTGTCGTTTTGACAATTTCGAGCTGCCAACATTCAAGTAAAGGAAATTGGTCTGAGGAATCAAAAGAGCAATTTCGCCAAGATATGATGGGTGTTGAAGAGCTTTCAAGCTTTGGAGCAAACAAAGAAAAGTGGATTGAATGCTATTTGAGTAAATGCGAGATGAATTACGATTCGTATTTGCAAGCAAATAAGGATGAAACAGGCTGCACAGCACTGGCCAAAGAATGTGGCAATGAAATTTTGTCGAATGGCAGTGTTCAAGGTAATTGGTCTCAGGTAGATAGAACATCCTTTAAAATGGATATGGATACGATAGTAGAGTTGGACTTTTTAGGTGAGAATAAATCGAAATGGATTGAGTGTTACTTGGAAAAATGTGAAGACAATTTTACTTCTTATTATCATGCAAACACAGATGAATCAGGCTGTGAAAGGCTTGCTGCTGAATGCGGAAAGGAACTGTTGGGAATAGAATGAGAGCATTAACTTCAATATAAATTTAACAGAGATCAAATGAAGAACATACTAATAATTTTTGCAGCACTTTTGCTTCTTTCTTCCTGTAAAATGGGGAAAGTTTTGAATTCAGTAGAGATTAAGGAAATTCAATTGCAGCAAGTTCAGGCGACCTCACCAAGTAATGTTTCGTGGGATCCATTTGGGAATGGGTTGGGTGATGTGCAAGTTAAAATAAAGAATGTGTCAACGGGTCAGACCGTATATTCTAGTGAAGTGTACGACGACGCTTCTTCTAAAAACACATATCGTTTCAAACGAAATACACCAATCTTAATTTCAGACTTGAATGCTGCTTATCGCGTAGATGTCTATGACTACGATGACCTCAGTTCAGATGAATGGATGGGCGGTTTTGATTTGCAGTTTCTAGATTATAGGAAAGACAGTCAAATTGTGTTAAAGAATAGCACTAACGCCATGGATATTACTCTTCAACTGGGATGGAATTACGCCAAAAAAAGGTCGCTGAGAAAGAACAATAAGTGATGAAATGTTCAGCGTTCATTCAACTGTTTTCAAATGACTAAATGGTCTAATTTCTTCAGCATACCAGATCCAACATTGGTTTCAGATGGATCTGTTGACCCAATGGGAATGCAATTGATTTGGACATATTTCGGTCAACTTATTTTTCAGAATAAACTAACCTCTGTCTCGTCTGATGTAAGGAATTACACCGTTAACCTTTTGCATCATTTTGTTCTTTATAAGTTTTGTCAAGAGCGAAATGAAGATTTTGTAAGTGCTCAGAAAAACTTCACTTCCTACAGCAGTACCTATGATGCCAAGGCAGGTATGCTCATGTTCATGGAAGATTTATTGGTATTCGCGTTAATGGATCAAAAAAGTTCAGTAAATACTTTCGGACTTTTAGGTAGCAATAAAGCTCAAGAGGTTTTAGATCGGGCTCAAGGAAATTATAGTCAGATTGAAATTCATGCAGACCGTTCCAAGGGTGTGTTGGTGAGACAAATTCAACTGGGGGTGAACGGTCGATATAAAGGTCCCTTCATGAATATGGGACTCATGACAAAGAACTTTGAGTACACTCCGAAAGAATTTGAAAGAGTAGAAATGCTTTTCAACCAATGGAACGAAGGGAGCGCTTTGGTCGATAAATTATTGGATTTACTCTCAGATCTTTTGAAAGGAAAGCAGGCCAAATATCCCATAGTTCAATTGGAAGTTCTTAAGTCAGATTCTGATTTGTGGCGTTTATACGCACGTTGTTTTGGTCAAGTGAAATTGAACAATTCCCTTCAGTTGTATTGGCTAGAAAAGTTGGGTGTAAACAGTGGTGCCGCAAAGGCCGTTTTTGCGGAAGTACATAACTACGGAGAACAACCTGTTTCGGCTATAATAGCAACAGCGTTTATGAAGGAAGTAGATGTGAAGGAAAAAGAAATACTTCAGTGGGTCTTAGATTTAGAACCATTTTTGAGTCGATGTGCTCACGCTTTTTATTTATTGGCAGATGTGAAGACTAAGAGAGTGAATGATATTCAAAACGATTTAGATTTATTGGTTACGAACTTTCCTCTTGAAAGTGTCTTGCCGCTTGCCTCTCAGAGTGAACGCTTAGGTTTTTTAGTGGAGTGTGTAAAGGATAAATTGAATAGCGGGGTTCAATTTGCAAATGGGATCTTACAATATCATAAAAAGATAATGGAAGATCGAGGGGGTATGGCATGGGTTGAATTGGATGGAGATAATTTGAAACATTACATCAATCAATCGTCAAATGTTTCAACAAGCGAGGTCGTAAATGGTGGTTTTTGGTACAACCGCTATTACCTCGATGCATTGCGGTCTATCCATAACGGTTTAAACCAAGAATGATGGCAGAAGATCTCAAGGCATATCAAGATTTTAAAAAGGTAATCTCAGAATTAGGGAATATCAAATTAGCTTGGTTTACCACATTTAATTTTAAATTGGATTTTTTCGAGAAGTATGTGTTGTCCGCTTTGGTTCATTCGGATCCTTTTGATCTGAGGGGCATCAAAGACTATGAAATCTTAAATGATCGTATTTTAAATTCCGAAAATGGTCCCATCGACATTAAGGTATTTCATGACTTCCGGGCCTTGGAGCCTGATATTAAGCGAACGAGTATTCAGACGATAGGAATTAAGCCAGAACATATTGGGGAATCATTCACTCACGGAGTTTTTCATCCCAAAGTGGCTCTTCTAGTGAATGATCAGAATGAAGCATCTCTAATTGCGGGTTCTGCTAATCTAACAATTTCTGCGTGGTCAAGGAATTCAGAAGGTATTGTAAGCAAACCAATTTTAGATAAACAGAACGCACAAGCAGTTACCGATTTTTTTCTAGCCTTGCTTCCTGATGAGGGTTTGGAGAAAGGTAAATTACTGGAGCTGAACAAGCATTGGCAGAATAGTCTTAGCACAACTGCCGATTGGAAATTTAGTCATTCCCTTTCCGGATTGAATTTACTTGAGGAAATTCAAGTGTCAGCCTGCCCCGAAATGCTGGTTTGGTCACCTTATTTTTCAGAGGAATTCAATGAGATAATTGAAAGTCACTTGTCGTGGGTGGAGACCTTAAAAATTATTCCAGATATCATGAGTAATGGAACCATTCGGCTGACAAATAATTCAATTGAAGGAGCAACTTCTCAATCGAAAGTTCAATTTCTTAAAGACCTTCAACAGAAAAATGAAGATGTTTTTGTTCATGCGAAAGTTTGGTGCACACCCACGAAACTGGCCATTGGTTCTTGGAATTTTACAAAGGCTGGATTGAATATTTCCCGGAATGCCAATAACATTGAAGCAGGAATAATTCAAGATTTAAATGCGAAACACTTCAAGAGTTTTCAAGAGAGCTGCAAGTTTCAAACGGTTGAGCGACCAATGGGTATCTCGAAGGAGGAGCTTGAAGAATCAAAGCATGAATTTCTCTTCAATTGGAAAATCAATTGTCAGATTTTTGCAGATTGGTCGAACTATCAATATCGATTGATGTCGGAAGACGATTTGAATTCTAAGATTTATTATTTTGATTTGCCTGGAAGGAAGAAGAGAGTTGCGAGTCATTCTCTTTTAACGGTTGGAATAAGTTTTTACGAGGAGCATAAGAGTTTGTTGAAAGACCGCTTCTTCTCTGTATACGATTCTGAAGAAGGCGGTGAAAGAGTCTATCTTGGTGTAATTGTAGAATTGAATGCAACTCAGCGTCCTTCTGTAGGATTTGAATCAATTCAGGATTTGCTTCGAGCATGGAGTGATCGAAAACCAGAAAAGAAATCCCAGTTGCAACAGATTAATTATTCAACCGATATTGAAACAGGAGATGAATTGTCTTCTCATATTGCACAAGCCTTGAAAGGTGATTATTCAAATGCATGGTTCACCATGTTTCTGGCCTTTGAACAGATTAAAATCAGGTTAAGAGAAGCGCATTCTGATGCGAACGAATTGAACAGAATTGGATACAGAATTCCAGGTTCAATTACTCAGGTCTCAGAACATCTTAACTTCCTGAAAGAAAATCTAAGCTCCAATGATTCGGAGATGAGTTCTGCCTTTATTTGGTTTATGATTAATGAAGGAAATCAGATTATCGATTTGTTCAATTCTCTAATCAAAAATGAAAGTCCAATCATCTCGCGTGTTGTCAATGTTGAGTTGAATTTTAATGAGGTAGAAAAAACTAAAATGGACACTTGGTTGAATTACATTAAAGAACGTTGCTCTTACACATGAACGACTTTCTGAACATATCGCCTCAAGAACTAACTCGCTTTGTTAGCTTTTACAGAGATGAAGAAAATCGGAAGTTGGAATTCGATAATTACAACCCCATTTCCATGCAGCATAAGCAGGCCGAAGGTTCTGCATTTTTATTCAATCTTTTGAATGAAAAGAATATTGCATTGCTGGCAGATGAGGTAGGAATGGGTAAGACCATTCAGTCGTTAGCTGTATGCGCTGCTTTATGGCAACAGAAGCCTGAAGCGAGAATCTTGGTTTTGGCTCCAAGAAATGAAATTGCCTACAATTGGGCAAAGGAGTATGAGACCTTTGTTAAGGTTCACTACAAAATGAAGGACAATGTTGTGAAATCGGCAATTGATGGTATGCCCATTAATCCAGCGGTTTTTTGTTCGAATTTGTATGACTTAGTCTCAGAAGTTCAAAAGGGTTGGGGGAAACTTTTCATTGGTAAAATCTCGTCTTTTAGCGGGTTATTTGTTCGAAGTAACGACGGTGTCAACGAAAGATTAATAAAGGCAGGGATTACTCCTGATAAAAATTATAACGACGGCTCAGAGACACTGGATGCCGTTATGAGTATTGCAGACTTGATGCGGAAAGATATAATAGAACATTTGCCAGAAGGTTTTTTCGACCTTGTCATTATCGATGAAGCCCATTACTTCAGGAATATTGATGGTGAAAGTTTACGCGTTAATGTTGCGAAGAAATTTTTTAGTGAAGGAAAAGACAGAATAAATAAGCGCACTTTACTCTTAACAGCAACACCGAATCACACATCAAGCAATAATATCAAGGCTATCGTTTCTTATTTCGACGATGGAAAATATAAGGAATCGAAGTATGATGAGATCTTGGAAGATATATGTTTAAGAAGGTTTAGAAGACTATCAGATAAGGGCAAGGTTAAATACAACTATCGAAAAGAGATGAGCAGGGGTTCCGATTTCGAAGACGATCGAATGTCGGAATTGTTTTTCGGTATTTATCAGAAAGAGCTTGTTTCAGAATACATCAAAGGAATGATGCATGGAAGCAAACGAAATATATTGGGCTTCCTAGAAGGAACTGAATTTATTCCGAAAGATTACGTTGAAAAGGAAGAGGAAAAAGAGAACAAGGACGGAAGCGATTTTTCCTCGGGATCCGATGGGAAGATGTTGTTGGATTTATCTTTAAAGTATCAAACAATTTTTGATGGGGCACCTCCTTCACATCCCAAGTATGAGTTGTTGAATAAAGATTTAATCGGAGAACAGGAGACTCTTAAAACTTCCAATTCGAAAAAGTTGGTCTTTGTCCGAAGGATACCCTCTGTAAAGGAAATAGCAGCACGAGCAATTTTCAGATACGACGAGATTCTGCTTCAAAAGATTAATGTAGCTCTTGGAGTGAATATTGAATTGGTTCCAGGACTGAATGAATTCCGTAAACATTTTGAAAGCAAAAGTGGCCTGTTAGATCTTGAAGAAGAAGAGGTCTCTTTAAGCGCAGCAGAAGATCTTGGAGAGGATATTGAAAAAGTTCCGGCATCGAAAGTTCTGTATCTTTTTAAAACGTTAAAGAAGAAACAAGGTGTTCAAACTTCAACCCACGCTTCGAAGTTTCGATTAAGATTCAGCCGCTCGAAGCAAAGCGTTTTTAATGTTTTCTTTTCGCCTGGTGCGGATTATTTTTCAGAAGAGTACAATACATTGATTTATAAGTCAACCCTAACAGGGAAGGGACTGGTTGACGATCACTTTAAGAGTTGTCTTAAGTGCAGACTTGATTCTCCGCTGATTTCAAAGGAAGTTGGGATGAAAATCGAAAACACGTTAATAGGTCGAAAAGAAAATCAGGAAAAGACTTCCGATGAGGTTCGGTTGAAGACGCTGTTGACTGTTTTTTGGAATTATCTTGAAAATGCTGAATTGCCGCGTGAATTGAAAGATAAAGTCATTCAAGAGTATTGCGCCTTAAATCCATATCAAAAGGAAGCCTTTAGCTCCTTTCTTGAAAAGGGCGTTTTGTTGGCCTCATCGGCGCTTGTTGATTTGTACATAGCCTACATAAAGGCCTCGAAAAACGCTGGGACAAATGCTGTTAAATTATACATGTATTTCGTTGAGGAAGTTGAACAAGATCTTCCCAACACTCCTATACCAGGACTGATAATAGACGCTATTTTGAATTTTAAAGTTCTGTGTGAAAAGGTATTCAACGTTACGAATGAAGATCAATTGTTGAATGAAGAATGGAAGAATTTTTGGGACGCTCAACCTGCCTACGCATATTCCGGAGACACCAAGAATCAAAGGGTAATGACAAGTTTCAACACGCCCTTTTTTCCTGATATTCTGATCAGCACATCGGTTTTACAGGAAGGTGTGAACCTTCAATATTTCTGCAATCAAATTTATCATTACGGTATTGCATGGACACCAGGAGATAATGAGCAACGTGTGGGTAGAATTGACCGGATGTTCAGTTTAACAGAACGCAAGCTCAATGAAAATGAAGAGAGCACTTTGGATATCGTTTATCCTTATTTAAAAAATACCATCGATCAAGATCACCTGGCGAATTTCATTACTAAAAAATATTTAGAAGAGAATTTAATTGACAAGTGCCAAGGTTATGAGGGGAATTCAACCTTAGATCCTTTGCAATTCAATTTTGAAAATTGGCAGCAATTTTTTAGGACACCAAATCAAGATGCGGTGCAGGATCCTTACCCTGCTAAGCTCGATAAATTGAGCCTTCCAATGTTTGAATGTTGCGAAGTAGAATTTAACTCAGACATTAACTTACAAATCATAAATGCCTTCCGGGATATTGGTGTTCCTATTTATCAATCGAAATTATCTGAAGACACAGTTTGTGTTTTAGATCCCATTTTGCCAAATGGGCGACGTCAGCCTGTGGTCGTAAAGATGAATTATGACGCTCAGCTAACGGGAGTTTTGGGTGAAGTAACTTCTATATTGAGTTTAATAACGCCTATTGGAAGGAAGAAGCAAATTAGAATTTTTGAGGACAAGTACGCACAATTTTCCAGTCTATATGAGCATGAAAACCTTGCGGTTAAATTGTGCTTAGACGAGTCACAAGGATCCACCTCCGATTTCGGTATTTACGCGAAAATTGATATTCCGGTTTTTATTCAGAGTAACGAGCAATCTCTAAGCGCCATCGAATTGCTGCATAACTACAATGAATTAATTTCATGTGCAGATTTTATTGAGCATGTCGTTTTAGGTACAGACCTTCCAATGGATTCTTTTGATTCTAATAGGGAGTCTATTGGTGAAAAGGATAAATCAATAAAGTTGAGGGAAGAAGTATCTTCCGTTAATGCGCAAGAAATATGGAAGCGGAAGGGAGATTATGTTTTTCTTGAAAAAGTATTCAAGAGCGAGCTGTCCGTGAAGCGCTCGTTTGAATTGAATCATGAAAATAGATACATCAAGTACTTGCCTTCGGGAAGTATCATTCCGTTCTATTCAAAAGATCTTCAGCGACTGGAATTAAAGGCGTTGGAAGAGGTTGCCCGAATGAATTCAAAAGAGATTTAATAACCATTGAAGACTTTCAGCTAAAAGCTGAATTCATTCAGAATTTTTTGAAACAATTGCTCGTCTGAATCGTCAACTGAAGCAAACAGTTCCATGCAGCTTCGAACTTTTTTAGCGTCATTATTAAAAATGAGATATGCATCTTTATGCTCCTGTTTTGAAAATGACAAAGTAGCTTCTCTTAAACGTTGACTAAGCAGAGGATGGTTCAAATATTCCAGCGCTTCTTCTTTGCACGAAATCCCATAGAATTCAGATTTTTGGCTATTACCGAGACCTTTCGCTTGCGGGAAAATATACCAAATCCAATGTGTGGTTTTTCGTCCAGATTTAATTTCATTTAGTGCTGCGGAATATGTAGTTCGCTCATTGGCTTGGCCTATTACGAAGCGTTCGAGATTGTATTTGTCTTTTGTTTCCATAAGTATTCTTGTTTTTTCGCATTTTTTTGCAGTCTTCAATTGTGAAGTTAAAAACAAAACCCTCTCTCTTCAGAAAGGGTTTTGAAAGCGGGGCGTTGAAATTTAACAGAAGAAGTCGGTGCTTGTGTCTTCTTTCTTGTCAATCTTTTCGCTGTACTTGAATCGAGCAATGCGCTCCTTCTCGAACATGTCATTTATGCCAGCGCTATCTTTCGAGAAGTTTAAAGTGTTCTCAATAGCTAACGAACGAGCCATCTTTTCAATGTCGTGATCGGTTCCAATGTAGGTGAACGTCCAATTGTTTTTCTTCAGTGCTTCCACCTTTTTCTTAATGGCTGCTCCCGTAAATTCTTTCGAGGCGTTCTCTTCGCCATCGGTAAGAATGGTTACAAGCACGTTATAGTCATTGACGCCTTTCAATCCCTTCTCAACAATTGCAATGCCTTTACCCATTGCGTCAAACAAGGGGGTAGAGCCATTCGGCATGTACTTCGTGTCATCGATTTCTTGAAGTTTACTTGCAGGATCCAATACATGAAGCTTCTTCACGTCAATTCCGTTGAAAGAAACGAGTGAAATAAAATGCTCTTGTTCTGGGAATTTCTTTTCGATGCCTTGAATGGTTTGAACCAATTCGTTAAACCCTTGAATGATGTTCTTCTTAATCGGAGACATTGATCCGCTTTCATCGAGTATGATGAGATTGTGCACTTGGTGTTTTTTAGTCATGTTGTTTTTTTGTTTGAATGAGAACATATGAGTTGTGTTTTTTTTGTTGAAGCAAAATTGAATGAGTCAGGTGCAGGCTATTTGCACAGTTGAATAATTTCAAGAAACGGTCATATTCCTTTTGAGATAGATCTCTTGTGGATAGTCACTTTGAAAGACAAATTGCGTTACTCCGCAAAGCCATATTTGATCAGGAACAGAAGTGTACTGATTGGTTAAATCGGTCACGGTGTAGTCGCCATTCGATAAATGGGTCAGTTTCAATTCGGCATCAAATTCAGATGTTGCATGATTTGAAAACGTTACATTCACGCGCTCATTTCCGCTGGAGAGGACATCGAGCATGACGTCGGCCCCCATTACCATTTCTAAATTAGCACGTGGACCTTGCCATTCTGGAAGATCTATGTACCAACGATCTTTTCTTGTGCCGAACATGCCTAGGATAGGAATGCCATTCAATACGGTGGTGTTTTCAATACGATAGAAATCGTATGTCTTGATTTGGTTTACTGTTTCTTTTTTCATGGTTAAAAAATTATTTGTTTCCATTGTTCGGACAAAGCTCTATCCGTAAACATTCAAATAATAGTTTTAACAAGCTTGTAATTTTTCCTAGATGAAGAATAGAAACTTCTGTATGCCCTGATTTATAAGGCGAATAGGCCCATTGATTAGTTTAATGCACAAGAATAGAACACCTGACAAGGCCTTGAATTTTTGTCAGTATTCATGTCGGGAAATGACAATGTTGCAAAGTTTAGAATGCCTTTGGCGAATGCCTTTGGCGAATGTCTTTGACGAATGTTCTTTGAACGAATGCCTTCAGCGAATGTCTTCGACTGGTATACCCTTAAGTTAGTAATAATTATGAAATAGGAATTACGAAGTAGGAATAAATCCAAAGGATTTCCTATTACGCAGTAGGAATAGAACCGAAGGTTTTCCCATTACGCAGTAGGAATAAATCCAAAGGATTTCCTATTGCGCAGTAGGAATAGAACCGAAGGTTTTCCCATTACGCAGTAGGAATAAATCCAAAGGATTTCCCATTACGCAGTAGGAATAAAACCGAAGGTTTTCCCTCATCGTTCATAAAGCCCCTTAGCCTTTGTAATAATATATCGGTTAAGACCCTTACCAGCTTTAGCAAGTTCAATCATTTTTCGAACTTTCGCTTCAGTTGCTGATTTGAAACTGTACTTCTTGGGGTGGTTCAAACCGCCGAACCATATATTTATATAAGTCTCGCCAATGGCGTAATGTGTGATTGTTGAATGTAGCTCTGTATTGCCGTACTTTTCCTTATTCTCCTCCATGCCGCGAATGTAAAAAGGTGAATTGTTCAATTCAATTATTGAATAATTTGAATCTTTTGAATGAGCGATATCGGATTCAATTGATGGATTTGGGATAATGTTTTTCATGTGTTAGAGATTGAAAGAAAACACGCTTCCTTTGCCTAATTCAGACTGAATTTCTAAGTGCGATTTGTGTCGGCGAAGAAACTCTTGCACAAGCTGTAGACCAAAGCCATTGCCCTTTTCATTGTTGGTTCCTGGTGTGGTAAATGATATCCCTTCTCTCAATTTTTTTAATTGAGTAGAGTTCAATCCTTTTCCGAAATCTTCTACTTCGAAGGAGCGATTGATGCCAAGTTTTTGAGAACGGATTTTTATTATGCTTCCAATAGAAGAGAATTTAACTGCGTTTGAAATGAGATTGCGCAATGTCGTTACAATCATGTTTTTATCACACAACACAGTCTCATCACTATCGAATTCAATCTCAATATTGAAATGAATATCCTTAGAATCCCCTATCAGCATTGTCCAGTTTCGAACATTTAAATCTATGTATTTCATTGAAATAAGGTTCATGTCGCAGTGTAAATTACCCGTCTGTGATCTTGACCAATCGAGCAATTGATCGGTCATTGTCAGAATGGAAAGAGCTTTTACATGAAGCGTTCGAAGCATTTCATTTTTTGTTTCGTCAGATATGCCCTCTTTCAAGCATGCCTCAGTAGTCATAATTGCTCCGGCCATGGGAGCACGGAGATCATGAGCAATGACCGACATAAGTTGGTCCCTTGAGAATCGAGCAGCTAACAACTGATTGTTGCTTTCAATCAGGATATCCGTGTTCACAATCAATTGCCCCTGCACTTTATTCATTGTCTTGATGAGCAAATAAATAATGAGGATACAACTAAGTGCTACCCCAATGATATTGGTTAATCGATCTAGAAACAAGTGTTCAGGATTCCAATGGTTTTTTCCAATTGGATAAGCTATGGCCGTGAGTAGAATTAAAATTAGTAGCACAGCCGTAACCAATGAATAGGCTGTCTTTTTTTCATTTTCCTTAAATTC